>NZ_NTVM01000009.1:0-214085 GCF_002558005.1 Bacillus sp. AFS012607 | reverse complement strand
TTTTTGTGTTTATTTTTATTTACCGAATGTTATAATCCATAAATTTAATAACGCTAAAGACGAAAAAAGAATGAAATAGAGACTTTTAAAATAGGACACATTATTTCTATCATAAGTATATATTTTAAATAATGAGATGCTATAAATAAGTATTCAATAATTACAACAATTACTGCAATAGAAAAAATAAATAGGATAATAGCGTAGTTCTTTCTTTCATGTTTATCCTCCTTAGAAATTAAATCGTTATAATAAAAGTTCTATTGATGTGTAGAATACAAGAGTGTACATATTTTGATTTAAAACATACTGAAGTACTATATAAACGATTATAAGTAAATAGATCTCTAGAAATATATATTCTAATTCCCTTTTCTTCTTGCATATAGTTGCAATTCTTCTTTTGAATATAACTAAAACACGAACGTTATTGACTACTAATAAAAAAACATTCGATTATTTATTGACATCGTTTATGAAATATTGTTAATATAGCCATAGAAACAATAATATAAGACCTCATATAATCGCGGGGATATGGCCTGCAAGTCTCTACCTAACGACCGTTATTCGTTAGACTATGAGGGAAAGTCACTCGGTATTTTTCTATTCACAAGGGATACGTATGCCTGAGTAGAGCGCTTTCTCTCATAGTAAAAGAGAAACTGTTCTATTTCAGGCTTTTTTTATTTGAATCGGGGGGATTCTAATATGAAATCACTAGTTGGAGTCATAATGGGAAGTACGTCAGACTGGGAAACAATGAAATATGCTTGTGACATTTTAGATGAATTAAATATACCGTATGAGAAAAAGGTTGTATCCGCTCATCGGACTCCGGATTATATGTTTGAATATGCAGAGACGGCTCGTGAACGTGGATTGAAAGTTATTATTGCTGGAGCTGGTGGAGCAGCACATTTACCAGGAATGGTTGCAGCGAAGACAAATCTTCCTGTAATCGGAGTTCCAGTTCAATCAAAAGCATTAAACGGCCTAGATTCATTATTATCCATCGTCCAAATGCCAGGAGGCGTTCCAGTTGCAACTGTTGCAATTGGTAAAGCCGGTTCAACAAATGCTGGATTACTTGCTGCACAAATACTTGGATCATTCCATGATGATATACATGATGCATTAGAATTGAGACGAGAAGCGATTGAAAAAGATGTGCGTGAAGGTAGTGAGCTAGTATGACGAGAATCATTTTACCTGGAAAAACGATCGGCATTATTGGAGGCGGCCAGCTAGGAAGAATGATGGCATTGGCAGCCAAGGAGATGGGATATAAAATTGCTGTTTTAGATCCTATAAAGCAATCACCATGTGCACAAGTTGCTGATATTGAAATTGTTGCACCGTATGACGATTTAAAGGCAATTCAGTATTTAGCAGAGATAAGTGATGTTGTCACATATGAATTTGAGAATATTGATTATAGATGTTTACAATGGCTTGAAAAACATGCTTACTTGCCACAAGGTAGTCAGTTGTTAAATAAAACGCAAAATCGTTTTACAGAAAAGAATGCAATTGAGAAGGCTGGGTTACCAGTAGCAACGTATAGATTAGTTCAAAATCAAGATCAGCTTACAGAAGCAATTACTGAGTTATCATTCCCTTCCGTCTTAAAAACGACGACAGGTGGATATGATGGGAAAGGGCAAGTTGTTTTAAGAAGTGAGGCTGATGTTGAGACAGCAAGAAATCTTGTGGATAAAGCAGAGTGTATTTTAGAGAAATGGGTGCCTTTTGAAAAAGAAGTATCCGTTATTGTGATTCGTAGTGTAAGTGGTGAAACGAAAGTATTTCCGGTAGCGGAAAATATCCATGTAAATAACATTTTGCATGAATCTATCGTTCCAGCTCGCATTACAGAAGAGCTTTCTCAAAAAGCAATTGCGTATGCAAAGGTACTTGCGGATGAATTAGAACTTGTGGGAACACTAGCGGTAGAGATGTTTGCTACAGATAATGGTGAGATTTACATTAATGAATTAGCACCAAGACCTCACAATTCAGGACACTATACACAGGATGCATGTGAAACGAGCCAATTTGGTCAACATATTCGAGCAATCTGCAATTTACCTCTAGGAGAAACAAATTTGTTAAAACCAGTTGTCATGGTAAACATTTTAGGCGAACATATAGAAGGGGTCCTAAGACAAGTGAATAGATTAACCGGGTGCTATTTACACTTGTATGGAAAAGAAGAAGCAAAAGCACAGCGAAAAATGGGGCATGTTAATATTTTAAATGATAATATTGAAGTTGCTCTAGAAAAAGCGAAGAGTTTGCATATTTGGGACCATCAAGAACAACTGTTGGAGGGAAAAAGATGATTAGTCGTTATACACGCCCTGAAATGGGTGCGATTTGGACGGAAGAGAACAAATTTAAAGCGTGGTTAGAAGTTGAGATTTTAGCTTGTGAAGCATGGGCTGAGCTTGGCGACATTCCAAAAGAAGATGTTAAAAAAATTCGTGAACATGCATCATTTGATATTGATCGTATTTATGAAATTGAAAAAGAAACACGTCATGACGTAGTTGCATTCACTCGTGCTGTATCAGAAACGCCGACATTAGGCGAAGAACGTAAATGGGTTCATTACGGTTTAACATCTACAGACGTAGTAGATACAGCATTATCTTACATCTTAAAACAAGCGAATGAAATCATATTAAAAGACTTAGAGAACTTTGTAAGCATTTTAGCTAACAAAGCGAAAGAGCATAAATACACAATCATGATGGGAAGAACACACGGTGTTCATGCAGAACCAACAACATTTGGTTTAAAACTTGGTCTTTGGTATGAAGAAATGAAACGTAACGTAGAGCGTTTCAAGCAAGCAGCTGATACAGTTCGCGTTGGTAAATTATCTGGTGCGGTTGGTACATATGCAAATATCGATCCATTCGTAGAAAAGTATGTTTGTGAAAACTTAGGATTAGAAGCAGCACCAATTTCAACACAAACATTGCAACGTGATCGCCATGCTCATTACATGTCAACACTTGCACTAATCGCAACATCTATCGAAAAGATGGCAGTTGAGATTCGTGGTTTACAAAAGAGTGAAACACGTGAAGTTGAAGAAGCTTTCGCAAAAGGTCAAAAAGGTTCTTCTGCAATGCCGCATAAGCGTAATCCAATTGGATCTGAAAATATGACTGGTTTAGCTCGTGTTATCCGCGGTTATATGATGACAGCTTATGAGAATGTTCCATTATGGCATGAGCGTGATATTTCTCACTCTTCAGCAGAACGCGTAATTTTACCAGATGCTACAATCGCGTTAAATTACATGTTAAATCGCTTTGGTAATATCGTTAAAAACTTAACTGTATACCCAGAGAATATGAAACGCAATATGACAAGAACATACGGCTTAATTTATTCTCAGCGCGTAATGCTTACACTAATCGACAAAGGTATGGTACGTGAAGAAGCTTATGATATCGTACAGCCTAAAGCGATGGAAGCTTGGGAAACACAAGTACAATTTAAAGAGCTTGTAGAAGCTGATGAGCGTATTACAAGCAAGTTAACACAAGAAGAAATTAATGAATGCTTCAACTATGAGCATCACATGCAACACGTTGATACAATCTTTGAACGCCTTGGATTAAACGAAGCGTAAAATTTCATATGGCACAGAATAGAGTCATTCTGTGCCATTATTTATAAAAACATTATTCACATTTTTCAAACTACAGGGGGCTTGCGAAATGCAAAAGCTAGAATTGCTGTATGAAGGTAAGGCAAAAAGAATTTATCGTACAGAATCAGCAGATATGGTTTGGGTAGAGTACAAAGATAGTGCGACTGCTTTCAATGGGGAGAAAAAAGAGACGATTACAGGAAAAGGTCGTTTGAACAATGAAATTACAACTTTATTGTTCAGAAAGTTACAAGAAGTGGGAATTAAAACACATTTTGTTGAGAAGTTATCTGAAACAGAACAACTTGTTAAAAAAGTGAGTATTATTCCTTTAGAAGTTGTCACAAGAAATGTAATTGCAGGAAGTCTTTCAAAACGATTAGGAATGGAAGAGGGAACTGTACTTGCAGAACCAATCGTAGAATTTTACTTCAAAGATGATGATTTAGGAGATCCGCTTGTAACGGAAGATCATATTCGTGTATTAAACGTTGCATCGCCAGAGCAAGTAAGTGTATTACGAGATATGGCTCTACAAATCAATCAAGTGTTGATTGATCATTTCGCAAGCTGTCGTGTAAGATTAGTAGATTTCAAATTAGAGTTTGGTGTAACGGAAGAAGGAGAAATCATTTTAGCGGATGAAATTTCACCAGATACTTGCCGTTTATGGGATGAAACGAGCAATGAAAAGTTTGATAAAGACGTATTCCGTCGTGATCTTGGAAATTTAACAGAAGCTTATGAAGAGATTTTAAAACGTTTAGGGGGAATTTCACATGTATAAAGTTAAGGTATATGTAACATTAAGAGAAAGCGTATTAGATCCACAAGGAACAGCAGTAAAAGGAGCACTTCATAGTCTTTCATTTACAGAAGTACAAGACGTTCGAATCGGAAAGTACATGGAACTAACAATTGATAAATCTGTATCTGATTTAGATAGCAAGGTAAAAGAAATGTGTGAAAAACTATTAGCGAACGTTGTAATGGAAGACTTCCGTTATGAAGTTGAGGAGGTTGTCGCACAGTGAAATTTGCCGTAATAGTATTTCCGGGTTCGAACTGTGATGTCGATATGTTCCATGCAATTAAAGATGAGCTTGGCGAAGAAGTAGATTACGTTTGGCACGATACAGAGAATTTAGATGAATATGATGCAATTCTACTACCAGGTGGATTTTCTTATGGTGACTACTTACGCTGCGGTGCTATTTCTCGCTTTGCTAATGCAATGAAAGCAGTGCAAAAAGCTGCTGAGCAAGGAAAGCCGATTTTAGGTGTATGTAATGGATTCCAGATTCTTGTTGAATCAGGATTACTACCAGGAGCGTTAATGAGAAACGAAAACTTAAAATTTATGTGTCGCACTGTTCAGTTGCGTGTTGAAAATAATGAAACGATGTTTACATCACAATATGAAAAAAATGAAATAATCAATATTCCAATCGCTCATGGTGAGGGGAATTACTATTGTGACGAAGAGACTCTTAAACAATTAGAAGAGAATAATCAAATCGCATTCCGTTACGTAGAAAATCCTAACGGTAGCGTTTCAGATATTGCTGGTATTGTAAACGAAAAAGGAAATGTACTTGGTATGATGCCACATCCAGAGCGTGCTGTAGATGAATTACTTGGCGGTGCTGAAGGGTTAAAAGTCTTTCAATCTATCTTAAAACAGTGGAGGGAAACATATGTCGTTAATGCTTGAACCAAATCCAACACAAATTAAAGAAGAGCGTATATATGCGGAAATGGGGCTAACAGACGAAGAGTTTGCCATGGTTGAAAGGATTTTAGGTCGTCTGCCAAATTATACAGAAACAGGATTATTCTCTGTAATGTGGTCTGAACATTGTAGTTATAAAAATTCAAAACCAGTTCTTCGTAAGTTTCCAACGACAGGTGAGCGTGTTCTGCAAGGACCTGGAGAAGGTGCTGGAATTGTAGATATAGGTGATAATCAAGCAGTTGTATTTAAAATGGAAAGTCATAACCATCCTTCAGCTATTGAACCATATCAAGGAGCTGCAACAGGTGTTGGTGGTATTATTCGTGACGTATTCTCTATGGGAGCACGTCCGGTAGCTCTATTAAACTCACTTCGTTTCGGTGAATTACAGTCACCACGTGTGAAATATTTATTCGAAGAAGTAGTAGCAGGAATTGCAGGATACGGTAACTGCATCGGTATTCCGACTGTTGGCGGCGAAGTACAATTTGATCCATGTTACGAAGGAAATCCACTTGTAAATGCAATGTGCGTAGGTTTGATTAACCACGAAGACATTAAAAAAGGGCAAGCGCACGGTGCTGGTAACACAGTAATGTACGTAGGAGCATCAACTGGTCGTGACGGTATTCACGGTGCAACATTCGCGTCGGAAGAACTATCTGAAAGTTCAGAAGCGAAACGTCCAGCGGTTCAAGTAGGGGATCCATTTATGGAGAAACTTCTTATTGAAGCGTGTTTAGAATTAATTCAATCTGATGCACTTGTTGGAATTCAAGATATGGGTGCGGCTGGTTTAACATCATCTTCTGCAGAAATGGCAAGTAAAGCAGGAATGGGTATTGAAATGTACTTAGATGATGTACCACAGCGTGAAACAGGAATGACACCATATGAAATGATGCTATCTGAATCACAAGAGCGTATGTTAATTGTTGTGAAAAAAGGTAGAGAACAAGAAATAGTAGATTTATTTGAGAAGTATGGTCTTGCAGCAGTTACGATGGGGAAAGTAACAGAAGATAAAATGCTTCGTTTATTCCATAAAGGTGAAAAGGTAGCTGAAGTTCCAGCAGATGCTTTAGCAGAAGAAGCACCAATTTATCATAAGCCATCAAAAGAAGCAGCATACTTTGCTGAATTCCAAGCAATGAAAATGGAAACGCCAAAAGTAGAAAATTATAAAGAAGCGTTATTCGCTCTATTACAGCAACCAACAATTGCAAGTAAAGAGTGGGTATACGATCAATACGATTACCAAGTTCGCACAAGTACAGTTGTGACACCAGGTTCAGATGCTGCAGTTGTACGTGTACGCGGTACAGAAAAAGGATTAGCAATGACGACAGATTGTAACTCTCGCTACATTTATCTAGATCCAGAAATGGGCGGTAAAATTGCAGTAGCAGAGGCAGCGCGAAATATCGTATGTTCTGGCGGGGAGCCACTTGCAATTACAGATTGCTTAAACTTCGGTAACCCAGAAAAACCAGAGATTTTCTGGCAGATTGAGAAATCAGTAGACGGTATGAGTGAAGCTTGTCGCACATTACAAACACCAGTTATCGGCGGAAACGTATCGATGTATAACGAGCGTAGTGGCGAAGCTGTATATCCAACACCAACTGTTGGGATGGTCGGACTTGTACATGACTTAAAACATGTAACAACACAAGAGTTTAAGCAAGCTGGCGATTTAGTTTATGTAATCGGTGAGACGAAAGCTGAGTTTGGCGGAAGTGAATTACAGAAAATGATTCACGGTAAAATCTTCGGGCAATCACCAAGTATCGATTTAGATGTAGAATTAAAACGCCAAAAACAAGTATTAGAAGCAATTCAAGCTGGTCTTGTTCAATCTGCACATGATGTTGCTGAGGGTGGTTTAGCAGTTGCGATTTCAGAAAGTGCAATTGGTGCTAAAGGCTTAGGTGCTACTGTGAAATTAGATGGAGAAGCAACAGCAGCATTATTCGCTGAATCACAGTCTCGCTTCGTGATTACTGTAAAACGTGAAAATAAAGAGGCGTTTGAGAAAGCGGTAGAAGCAATCCAAGTTGGAGAAGTAACAAGTACAAATGAAGTAACAATTCATAATGAAGAAAATGAAGTATTACTTACAGCAAATGTAGATGAAATGAGAAAGGCTTGGAAAGGGGCAATCCCATGCTTGCTGAAATAAAGGGGTTAAACGAAGAATGTGGCGTTTTCGGAATTTGGGGGCATGAAAATGCAGCACAAGTTTCATACTACGGATTGCACAGTTTACAGCACCGTGGACAAGAAGGCGCAGGCATTGTCGTAAATAATGGTGAGAAAATTGTCGGTCACAAGGGGTTAGGTTTAATATCAGAAGTGTTTTCAAGAGGCGAGCTAGAAGGATTAAATGGAAAATCAGCAATCGGACATGTACGATATGCAACAGCTGGTGGAAGTGAAGTTGCTAACGTTCAACCATTGTTGTTCCGTTTTTCTGATCATAGTATGGCGCTAGCTCATAACGGGAATTTAATTAATGCAAAAATGCTTCGCCGTGAATTAGAGGCAGAGGGAAGTATTTTTCAAACAAGTTCAGACACAGAAGTACTTTTACATCTTATTAAACGTAGTACGAAAGACTCTTTAATTGAAAGTGTAAAAGAGGCTCTGAATAAAGTGAAAGGTGCGTTTGCGTATCTTTTACTAACTGGAAATGAAATGATCGTTGCGTTAGATCCAAATGGATTCCGTCCGCTTTCAATTGGAAAGATGGGGGATGCTTACGTTGTAGCATCTGAAACATGTGCTTTTGATGTAGTAGGTGCAACATACATTCGCGATGTAGAACCTGGTGAATTACTTATCATTAATGATGAAGGAATTCACGTAGATCGTTTTACAAACGATGTAGAACATGCGATTTGTAGTATGGAATACATTTACTTTGCACGACCAGATTCTAATATTGCTGGTGTTAACGTTCATGCAGCGCGTAAAAATATGGGAAAACGTTTAGCAGCGGAAGCTCCTATTGAAGCGGATGTTGTTACTGGTGTACCAGACTCTAGTATTTCAGCAGCGATTGGCTATGCGGAGGCAACAGGCATTCCGTATGAATTAGGATTAATTAAAAATCGTTACGTTGGACGTACTTTTATTCAGCCTTCTCAAGAACTGCGTGAGCAAGGGGTTAAGATGAAGCTTTCAGCAGTAAGAGGTGTAGTGGAAGGGAAACGAGTTGTTATGATTGACGATTCTATCGTAAGAGGAACGACAAGTAAACGAATTGTTCGTATGCTTCGTGAAGCTGGAGCGACAGAAGTTCACGTAAGAATCGCTTCACCACCTCTTAAGTATCCATGTTTTTATGGCATTGATATTCAAACGAGAAAAGAATTAATTGCAGCAAATAATACAGTAGAAGAAATCCGTGAAATGATCGGAGCAGATTCTTTAACATTTTTAAGCGAAGATGGATTAGTAGATGCAATTGGGCGTCCATATGAAGGGAAATATGGCGGTCTATGTATGGCTTATTTTAATGGGGACTATCCAACAGCTCTTTATGATTATGAGCAAGAGCTTTTAGAAAGTATGAAATAAGAAAAGTGAAAAAAGCTTCTACTTCTTTTGATGTAGAAGCTAGCTCCTTTCTTAAAATAGCCCGCCCTGGATGGGGAGAAATTAAAAGACGAGGTGTAAATAACGATGGCGAATGCATATAAGCAAGCAGGAGTAGATATTGAAGCTGGATATGAAGCGGTATCTCGCATGAAAAAACACGTACAAACAACTATGAGAAAAGAAGTACTAGGCGGTTTAGGCGGTTTTGGAGGTATGTTTGATCTATCAAAATTTGCATTAGAAGAACCTGTATTAGTATCTGGAACAGATGGCGTGGGAACGAAATTGATGCTCGCTTTTATGGCAGATAAACATGACACAATTGGTATTGATGCAGTAGCAATGTGTGTAAATGATATTGTTGTCCAAGGAGCAGAGCCGCTTTTCTTCCTTGATTATATTGCTTGTGGTAAAGCTGAACCTAGTAAAATTGAAAACATCGTCAAAGGTATATCAGAGGGCTGTCGCCAAGCTGGTTGTGCATTAATCGGTGGAGAAACAGCTGAAATGCCAGGAATGTATTCTACGGAAGAATATGATTTAGCTGGTTTTACAGTTGGGATTGTTGATAAGAAGAAAATTATAACAGGTGAAAAAATTGAAGCTGGTCACGTGTTAATTGGCTTAGCATCTAGCGGTATTCATAGCAATGGTTACTCTTTAGTACGAAAAGTGTTACTAGAAGATGGAGAACTATCTTTAGAGCGTATTTATGGTCGCTTAGAGCTACCTCTTGGTGAAGAATTATTAAAACCAACGAAAATTTATGTCAAACCTATTTTAGAACTATTGAAGAAACATGAAGTATACGGTATGGCGCATATTACAGGTGGCGGATTTATTGAAAATATTCCACGCATGTTGCCAGAAGGAATCGGTGCTGAGATTGAACTAGGATCTTGGAAAATTCAGCCGATCTTTAGTTTGCTTCAAGAAGTTGGAAACCTGGAAGAGAAAGACATGTTCAATATTTTTAACATGGGTATTGGTATGGTAGTGGCAGTAAAGGAAGAAGATGCAAAAGATGTTGTTCGTCTTCTTGAAGAACAAGGAGAAACGGCTCGTATTATTGGACGTACTATACAAGGAGCTGGTGTTACTTTTAATGGGGGCACAGCACTATGAGTAGATTAGCGGTTTTTGCTTCTGGAAGCGGATCTAACTTTCAATCTCTCGTTAATGCGGTAGAAGAAAAAAGATTGGATGCAGAAATTAGTTTATTAGTATGTGATAAACCAGAAGCACGCGCTGTTGGTCGGGCACATTATCATCATATTCCGTGTTTTGCTTTTTCAGCGAAAGCATATGAGTCAAAAGAAGCGTTTGAAAAAGAGATATTAAAGAAGCTAGAAGAATATGAAATTGACTATGTTATTTTAGCTGGATATATGCGTTTAATTGGGCCGACGTTACTAGAAGCATACGGCGGGAAGATTATTAATATTCATCCATCATTACTACCGAGCTTTCCGGGTAAAGATGCTGTCGGTCAAGCATTAGAAGCAGGTGTGAAAGTAACTGGAGTAACGATTCATTATGTAGATGCAGGTATGGATACAGGGCCAATTATTGCGCAAGAAGCAGTAGTTGTTTCTGAAGGGGATACGAGAGAAAGCTTACAAAATAAAATTCAACAAGTTGAGCATAAATTATACGTAAATACAGTGAATCAAATTGTTCAGTCTGTGAAAGAATCAACTGTTAACTAACATACAACCAGGGGTGAAAGATAAATGAAAAAGCGTGCATTAGTAAGTGTTTCAGATAAAACAGGAGTAGTAGAATTTGTTAAAGGGTTACTAGAACAAGGGATTGAAGTTATTTCAACAGGTGGTACGAAAAAGTTACTAGAAGCAAACGGCTTACAAGTAATTGGTATTTCTGAAGTAACTGGTTTCCCTGAAATTATGGATGGCCGTGTGAAAACATTACATCCAAATATTCATGGTGGTCTATTAGCAGTTCGTGATAATGAAACACACGTAACACAAATGAATGAATTAGGTATTCAGCCAATTGACTTTGTTGTTGTTAACTTATACCCATTTAAAGAAACAATCGCTAAGCCTGATGTAACATTTGCTGATGCAATTGAAAATATTGATATCGGTGGCCCGACAATGATTCGCTCT
This sequence comes from Bacillus sp. AFS012607, assembly GCF_002558005.1. NCBI lineage: Bacteria > Bacillati > Bacillota > Bacilli > Caryophanales > Bacillaceae > Bacillus > Bacillus sp. AFS012607. The sequence goes on along the minus strand of NZ_NTVM01000009.1, from coordinate 202,945 downwards.
GCTGCGAAAAATCATCAATTCGTATCTGTAATTGTAGATCCAGTAGATTATGATGTTGTATTAGCAGAACTAAAAGAGAACGGCGAAGTAATGGATGAAACGAAACGTAAACTAGCAGCGAAAGTATTCCGTCATACAGCAGCATATGATGCGCTAATTTCTAACTATTTAACAGAGCAAATGGGTGAAGAAAGTCCAGAAACATTAACTGTGACATTCGAGAAAAAGCAAGACTTACGTTATGGCGAGAACCCACATCAAAAGGCAACTTTCTATAAAGCGCCATTCGCAGCAACTTCTTCTGTTGCATACGCAGAACAATTACACGGTAAAGAATTATCGTATAACAATATTAATGATGCAGACGCAGCGCTCAGCATCGTAAAAGAATTTACAGAACCAGCAGTAGTAGCAGTAAAACATATGAATCCATGTGGTGTTGGAGTAGGAACTGATATTCACGAAGCATATACTCGTGCTTATGAAGCAGATCCAGTATCAATCTTCGGCGGTATTATTGCAGCAAATCGTGAAATTGATAAAGCTACAGCAGAAAAGTTACACGAAATTTTCTTAGAAATCATTATTGCACCTTCTTTCTCAAAAGAAGCTTTAGAAGTATTGCAAAGTAAGAAAAACTTACGTCTACTAACTGTAAATATTGAAAAAGCGACAAGTGCAAGCAAAAAACTAACTTCTGTACAAGGTGGGCTTCTCGTTCAAGAGGAAGATACGTTATCATTAGATGAAAGTACAATTTCAATTCCAACGAAACGTGAACCTTCAGAGCAAGAATGGAAAGATTTAAAACTAGCTTGGAAAGTTGTAAAGCATGTGAAATCAAATGCAATTGTTTTAGCGAAAGATGATATGACAATTGGTGTCGGTGCAGGGCAGATGAACCGTGTAGGTTCTGCAAAAATCGCAATTACACAAGCTGGTGAAAAAGCACAAGGTAGCGCACTTGCATCTGATGCTTTCTTCCCAATGCCAGATACATTAGAAGAAGCAGCAAAAGCAGGAATTACAGCAATCATTCAACCGGGCGGATCAATCCGTGATGAAGATTCTATTAAAGTGGCGGATACGTATGGGATTGCTATGGTGTTCACTGGCGTACGTCATTTCAAACACTAATAGAGGATGTTTAAAAGGTCCGGTCGAGATAACCTTCGCAAGTCGTCGTTGCAATGCCAGTGCGGTACTCATGTAGGAAAGCTACACTCCGTGTCCTCCTGGCAAATGCGCCTAGACCAGCTCGGTTCTCTTGATCCTCCTTTTTAAACTTCTATTGATATGGATGTTTAAAAGGTCCGGTCGAGATAACCTTCGCAAGTCGTCGTTGCAATGCCAGTGCGGTACTCATGTAGGAAAGCTACACTCCGTGTCCTCCTGGCAAATGCGCCTAGACCAGCTCGGTTCTCTCGATCCTCCTTTTAAACTTTTATTGATATGAGAAAGCAAACTAGGAGCATAGCTTCTAGTTTGTACTTATTTAATTATTGGGGGATGAAATATGAATGTTTTAGTAATTGGCCGCGGTGGGCGTGAGCATGCTTTAGCTTGGAAGTTTGCACAATCTGAAAAAGTAGAAAAGGTGTATGTAGCACCAGGTAATGAAGGTATGCGCGATGTTGCAACACCAGTTGATATTGATGAAAATGATTTTGATGCATTAGTTTTATTTGCTAAAGAGAATAAGGTTGAATTAACTTTCGTTGGACCAGAAATTCCACTTATGAATGGAATTGTTGATCGCTTTAAAGAAGAGGGACTTCGTGTGTTTGGCCCAAATAAAGCGGCTGCTGTTATTGAAGGTAGTAAGGCTTTCACAAAAGAATTGATGAAAAAATATGATATTCCAACTGCGGCATATGAAACTTTTACAGACTATGAAGAAGCAGTACAGTATATTCAAAAAGTTGGTGCGCCAATCGTTATTAAAGCTGACGGCCTAGCTGCTGGTAAAGGTGTAACGGTAGCAATGACGCTTGAAGAGGCATTACAAGCTGTGAAAGAGATGCTACAATATGTGAAGTTTGGCGAAGCGAGCAAGAAGGTCGTTATTGAAGAGTTTTTAGATGGACAAGAATTTTCATTAATGGCATTTGTAAATGGAACAACTGTGCATCCGATGGGAATTGCGCAAGATCATAAACGAGCTTTTGATGGTGATAAAGGTCCAAATACAGGCGGAATGGGTGCGTATTCTCCAGTACCACAAATTCCAGAATCAGCAGTTCAAGAGGCAATAAAAATGGTATTACATCCAACTGCCAAGGCAATGATTGCAGAAAACCGTTCGTTTACAGGAATTTTATATGCGGGACTTATTTTAACAAATGATGGCCCGAAGGTAATTGAATTTAATGCACGCTTTGGTGATCCTGAAACGGAAGTAGTATTACCTCGCTTAGAAAATGATTTAGTTGATGTATGTAACGCGGTATTAGATGAAAGTGAATTAACGTTACAGTGGTCAGAGGAAGCGGTAATTGGTGTTGTACTTGCTTCGAAAGGATATCCGGAAGCATATAAAAAAGGTGACATTATTAAAGGATTAGATACACTGGAAGATGTAATTGTTTTCCATTCAGGTACAGCCATGAAGCATGGTGACTTTGTAACAAATGGCGGCCGTGTACTATTTGTTGCTTGTAAGGCGGACAGTTTACAAGCAGCGAAAGATAAGGTGTATAAAGAAATCGGCAAAATTGAGAGTGATGGTCTATTTTACCGAAGTGATATAGGATATCGTGCAATTGGGCATGAGATGACGAGAAGCTAATATGTAAAAATCCCGCTGATTTCTCAGCGGGATTTTTTATGCATCTTTATCTTTTTTCAATTTTCCTTTTTGCTTTGCCATTTCTCGAAGTAAATACTCGATGTGTGCATTGACGCTACGAAACTCATCATTCGCCCATTTTTCGATGACTGCGTGTAATTCAGGATCAATACGTAATGGAAAGCTTTTCTTTTTAGCCATAATGATTTACAACCCTTTAGTATAGGCTTCCTGTATTAATAACCGGTTGCGCACCTTTATCTGAAACGATGGCAACTAATAAGTTGTTTACCATATTTGCTTTACGCTCGTCATCAAGTTCCAGTACGCCTTCTTCATCTAACATATGGATTGAATCTTTGGCCATCTTCACAGCACCTTCAACAATTTCTTTTCTAGCAGCTAATACTGCTTTTGCTTGTTGACGTTGTAGCATTGCATGGGCAATTTCTGTTGCGTAAGCTAAATGCGTTAAACGAGTTTCCAATACTTCTACACCAGCAATTTCAAGACGTGCCTCTAACTCACGTTTTAATTCTTCAGAGATTTCTTCAGTATTTCCGCGTAACGTAATGCAAGTTTCATCTTGGAAATTGTCATATGGATATTTTGTTGCGACGTGGCGGATTGCCGTTTCGCTTTGAATTTCTACAAATCGATCGTAATGTTCAACACCGAACATTGCTTTTGCAGAATCAACTACTTTATATACGATAACAGCTGCAATTTCAATCGGATTTCCCTCAACATCGTTTACTTTTAATTTCTTACTATTAAAGTTTTCAACACGTAAAGATACAGTTTGACGGAATGCGAATGGAATCGTTAAAAATAAACCGTTTTGACGAATTGTTCCTAAATAATTACCAAAGAACGTAATAACTTTCGCTTGATTTGGTTGAACAATCCCGATACCCGTAGCGAGAATTGCGGCTAATACAATAGTTAGTGCTGCTCCTATAAAAATTTCTTGTGCAAGGAAAAATACACCGATAGCCGCTAAAATCAAAATTCCAATAATACCGAGAAAACCATTTACATAAAATACTTGTTTTTCTTTCATATGATCGCCTCCTGATATAAAAATGATATCACTTTTATATCATTTTAAGCAAGAGGTATGCACCTAATTTTCTGAATTTTATTGATTGATATCTTTTATATACATTTTAAGCTTAAAAAGGGAATATACGTTCTGTTTTTATGGTAAAATAAAGAAGACTTAACCGCCCACTGCAGCAGCTAAGTCCCTTTGAGAGCATCTTGCATCGTGACAAATGATTCAAAGCGGTTTTGCCAGGATTATTTCTTCAATCGCTGACTCAATCTCTTTGTCAGAAGCGTCATAACTTCCTTTTGACTTTGGCTTGTCATGAGAGGAAGTTTGATTCACTTCTTCTTTAGCATGTCCTTTTTCAGTAAAATTCATGCTAGGCATTTTAAATGCACCCATATTCATGTATTTTCCAAACTTCCACGCTTCAACAATAGGGCAGAAGCGAACAATTCCCTCTGCAACTTTCATTGCACCAATCCATAGAAAAATGTTAGACCAAGTGCACCATGGCTTGCGTACAAGTTTAGTTGCACTACATCCGAAGAGGACAAGCCCAAGTGTAATTCGAATTAGAGCGTTTATTGTCCCGATGTTTTGCTTCATTAGAAAAACACTCCTTTTTATGAAAATTGAAATAGTAAATACTACTTCTCTTATTAGTATCCCGTGTGATTTTGGGGATATGTAATCCAACATTTGACGTTGAAAAAGATGTTGGAATGGGCGTGTGTGTCAGTAGCTTTTTTTGTTATAATGAAAGAATGCATAAAAAGAAGATGAAATTAAATCATTCTTTTTGAAAAATATTTAAAAAACAAGATGAAAACTAACTGTTATTTTAAACAGAACTATAGATATAACTAGAAAAAAGGAAGGGTGTTTTCATGTACGATATTTCCGGATGGAAACATGTATTTAAGCTTGATCCAAATAAGGAGTTAAGCGATGAACATTTAGAAATGATTTGTGAGTCTGGAACTGATGCGGTTATTGTAGGCGGAAGTGATGGGGTTACAATTGATAACGTATTACACATGCTAGTTAGCATTCGTAGATATGCTGTTCCTTGTGTGTTAGAGGTTTCTGATGTGGAAGCAATTACACCAGGATTTGATTTTTATTATATCCCAAGCGTTTTAAATAGCCGAAAAGTAGAATGGGTAACAGGCGTTCATCATGAGGCTTTGAAAGAATTTGGGGATATTATGGATTGGAACGAAATTTTCATGGAAGGGTATTGTGTTTTAAATCCTGAAGCGAAAGTAGCCCAGCTTACAGATGCGAAATGTGATGTAACAGAAGATGATGTGATTGCATACGCGCGTTTAGCAGACAAGTTATTACGTTTACCAATATTTTACTTAGAATATAGCGGTACGTATGGAGACAGTGAACTTGTTAAAAATGTAAAAGCAGAATTAAAACAAGCGAAGTTATATTATGGCGGCGGTATTTCTAATGCTGAACAGGCGAAAGAAATGGCACAATATGCTGATACAGTAGTTGTTGGAAATATTATTTATGATGATATAAAAGCAGCGTTAAAAACAGTTAAAGCAGTAAAAGCAGTAAAAGGAGAGTAGGTGCAGGCGTATATGAGTAAGACAGATAGATTATTAAATGGTTTAAATCCGCAGCAACAAAAAGCAGTACAAACAACGAACGGACCACTTCTATTAATGGCAGGTGCAGGTAGTGGTAAAACACGTGTGTTAACACATCGTATTGCGTTTTTACTTGGTGAAAAAGGTGTAGCGCCATGGAATGTACTAGCTATTACCTTTACAAATAAAGCGGCTCGTGAAATGCGCGAGCGTATTGATACACTTGTCGGACCAGAAGCAGAAGATATTTGGATTTCTACGTTCCACTCTATGTGTGTACGTATTTTACGACGTGATATCGATCGTATTGGTATTAATCGTAACTTTACAATCTTAGATTCAGGCGATCAGTTAACTGTAGTCAAAAAAATTATGAAAGAGCGCAATATTGATCCGAAGAAATTTGAGCCGCGCTCTATTTTAGCTGGTATTAGTAATGCGAAAAATGAATTGTTATCTGCAGATAAATATGCGAAAAAAATTACAATCGCTGATCCATATGAAAAATTAACGAGCGATGTATATACAGAATATCAAAAACGTCTTCTGAAAAATAACTCATTAGATTTTGATGATTTAATTATGACAACGATTCAGCTATTTGAACGTGTTCCAGAAGTACTAGAGTTTTATCAGCGTAAGTTCCAATATATTCACGTGGATGAGTATCAAGATACGAACAAAGCGCAGTACCTTCTTGTAAAACATTTAGCAGCACGTTTTAAAAATTTATGTGTTGTAGGTGACTCAGATCAGTCTATTTACCGCTGGCGCGGGGCTGACATTTCTAACATTTTGTCATTCGAAAAAGACTATGAGAATGCGCAAGTTATTCTGTTAGAACAAAACTATCGTTCGTCACAAAATATTTTAAATGCAGCGAATGCTGTTATTGAAAAAAATTCAAACCGTAAACCGAAGAAATTATGGACAGATAATCAAGTTGGAAGCAAAATCTCATATTACCGTGCTGCAACGGAAAAAGACGAAGCATATTTTGTTGCGAAAAAAATTCGTGACGATCTTCAAATGGGGAAACGAAAATATACTGATTTTGCAGTACTATATCGTACGAATGCTCAGTCTCGTATGGTCGAGGAGATTTTCCTTAAATCTAACATCCCGTACAAAATTGTCGGGGGTACGAAGTTCTACGACCGTAAAGAGATTAAAGATATTTTGGCGTACTTACGTTTAATCGGTAATCCAGATGATGAAATTAGTTTTGCACGTATTATTAACATGCCAAAGCGTGGTATTGGTGCGACTTCTATTGATAAAATTATTAATTATGGTGTGCAAAACGGAATTTCATTAACTGCTGTATTTGATGAGATTGAGCATGTTGGAGTAAGTGCAAAAATTACAAAGGCAGTAAAAGAATTCGCAAGTTTATTACACAACTGGGTAAATATGCAAGAGTATTTATCTGTTACAGAATTAGTAGAAGAAGTTATTGAAAAAACAGGCTATCGCGATATGTTGAAAAATGAGCGTTCTTTAGAAGCGGAAGGTCGTTTAGAAAACTTAGACGAGTTCTTATCTGTTACGCAAACATTTGAATCTCAAAGCGAAGATAAGAGTCTTGTTGCATTCTTAACAGATTTAGCACTTGTTGCTGATATTGATCGTGTAGATGAAGACCCAACTGCTGGTGAAGAAGTTATCTTAATGACGATGCACTCAGCGAAAGGATTAGAGTTCCCGGTTGTCTTTATTGTTGGTTTAGAGGAAGGGATATTCCCTCATACTCGTTCTCTTATGGAAGAGGATGAAATGCAAGAAGAACGTCGTCTTGCTTATGTAGGTATTACTCGTGCAGAAGAAGAGCTATATTTATCTAATGCGCAAATGCGTACTTTATTTGGTAGAACAAGTATGAACGCTGCGTCTCGCTTCATTACAGAAATCCCGACAGAACTAGTGGAATCATTAAATGAAACAGCGCCGAAGCGTGAAAATTCGTTTGGTGCAAAAGGCAGAACAGCAAGTAGCAGTAAAATGACAACCACAACACGCTCTCGTTCAGCTTTCGCGCGTCCTGCAGCTAAGACGACAGGCGGTGAGCAAATTGGCTGGGCAGTAGGCGATAAAGCTTCCCACCAAAAATGGGGAATCGGTACAGTTGTAAGTGTAAAAGGTGAAGGTGATGCAAAAGAATTAGATATTGCGTTCCCAAGCCCGATTGGTGTTAAACGTTTGTTAGCAAAATTTGCACCTGTGACGAAACAATAGAAAGGAATGAGGATATGTCAAAAGAGATAGCAAAAAAACGTATAGAAGAACTGCGTGATTTGTTAAATACATTTAATTATCAATATCACGTATTAGACAATCCTTCTGTTTCTGATGCGGAATATGACCGTAATATGCAGGAGCTTATAAAATTAGAAGCAGAGAACCCAGAGTTTATGAGTGAGGATTCTCCCTCCGTTCGCGTTGGGGGAACTATTCTTGATATATTCGAAAAAGTAACACATAAGTCACCAATGTTAAGTTTAGGAAATGCATTTAACGAAGGAGATTTACGTGATTTCGACAGAAGAGTACGTCAAGGAATTGATGATGCGAATGTAAGATATATATGTGAATTAAAAATTGACGGGCTTGCCGTTTCGCTTCATTATGAAAAAGGACGCTTCATTCAAGGGGCGACACGTGGTGATGGTGTAACGGGTGAAGATATTACTCAAAATTTAAAAACGATTAAAGCTATCCCACTTCGTTTAAATGAAGAAGTAACGTTAGAAGCACGAGGCGAAGCTTATATGCCGAAGCGTTCATTTGTTAAACTAAATGAAGAAAAAGAGCAAAATGGAGAAGATGTATTTGCGAATCCGCGTAATGCGGCAGCAGGCTCAATACGTCAACTTGATCCGAAAATTGCAGCGAAGCGTAACTTATCTATGTTTGTGTACGGTCTTGCGAATGTAGAAGAAAAAACAATTCCATCGCACAGTGAATCGCTTGATTTCCTAGGTGAACTCGGATTTAAGACAAATCCAAATCGCCGTACATGTGAAACAATCGAAGAGGTTATAGCTTATGTAGAAGAATGGCAAGAAAAACGTCCGCATCTTGATTATGAGATTGATGGAATCGTTATAAAAGTAGATGATGTTGCTCTTCAAGAAAGTCTAGGAACTACAGCGAAGAGTCCAAGATGGGCGATTGCTTATAAATTCCCGGCTGAAGAAGTTGTAACGAGATTAACAGGCATTGAATTAAGTGTTGGCCGAACAGGGGTTGTAACACCGACTGCAGAGCTAGAGCCAGTGAGAGTTGCTGGTACGATCGTTCGTCGTGCTTCTTTACATAACGAAGATTTAATTCGTGAAAAAGACATTCGAATTGGTGACTACGTTGTTGTGAAGAAGGCTGGAGATATTATTCCTGAAGTTGTGAACGTTATTTTTGATAAGCGTACTGGTGAAGAAGAAGAATACCGCATGCCAACGCATTGCCCAGCATGTGAGAGTGAACTTGTTCGTTTAGAAGAAGAAGTAGCACTTCGATGTATAAATCCAACTTGTCCAGCTCAAATTCGCGAAGGATTAATTCATTTCGTTTCAAGAAATGCAATGAATATTGATGGGCTTGGAGAACGTGTCATTACACAACTTTTTGATGCAGATTATATTCGTACATTTGCTGATTTATATGCATTAACGAAAGAGCAGTTATTACAGTTAGAACGTTTTGGTGAAAAATCAGCAACAAACTTAATACAAGCAATTGAAAATTCTAAAGAAAACTCGTTAGAGCGATTATTATTTGGTCTTGGAATTCGACACGTTGGAGCGAAAGCAGCACGTACATTTGCAGAGCACTTTGAAACGATGGATGAGCTTGTAAAAGCAACAGAAGAAGAACTAAAAGCAATTAATGAAATTGGCGAAAAAATGGCTCAATCTGTTGTGACATATTTTGATAATGAAGATGTATTAGAGTTATTACAGCAGTTTAAAGAGTATGGCGTGAATATGACATACAAAGGTATAAAAATTGCAGATTTACAAAATGTTGAATCTTACTTCGCAGGAAAAACGGTTGTTTTAACAGGTAAGCTAGAAGTTATGGGACGAAGTGAAGCGAAGAAGAAGATTGAGGCATTAGGTGGAAAAGTAACAGGAAGTGTTAGTAAGAGTACAGATTTGGTTGTTGCAGGTGAATCGGCTGGTTCGAAATTAGCACAAGCGGAGAAACATAATGTTGAGGTTTGGAATGAAGAGAGGTTCTTACAAGAGCTAAATAAGTAAGAGGTGCAAACTTACCATGAAAAAAATAGCATTAGCGGTATTAAGCCTTGGCCTACTTGTAAGTGGGTGTAGTGCAGGTGCCGACAAAGATGAAAAAGTGTCTGAGAAATCGGGGAAAGCAAAAGAACAATCAGTTGTCCCAAAATACGCTATGTCGGATGAATATTATAAGACGACTATTCCATTTTATGGTGGAAAGGCACGTGGTTTAGTCGTGCAAGGAGTAAATAATCGTCTTGATATAGATGAATTTGAAACAGGATTAATGCGTATTGCGAAGGAATCATTTAGTACGAAAGATCATTTCTTTAAAGGCGGAGATACTCTAGAGGCTCAATATGTACAAATGCTTGTTAAAAGAAAGCGTACAAATGCTGAACAGAAAGAACTAGAAGATACATTAAAAAAAGATGCAGTTAAATTTCCAAACATAGGATTAAATCCAGCTTTAGGTGAAGGATCCGAAATACTAGAAGAAAAAAACAAAAAAAATCCAATATATATTTCCAATATTTTAGAGCATGATTATTATGTGAAAAACGGCGACAAAGATGAGCGTAGCGGCATTGTAGTTGGATTAGCAATGAATTCAGTGCATTATTATAATGAAGAACATGGTTACCCACGTGAAGCTACAATCTCGAATGAAAAAATGTTAGCTGAAGGGAAAAAAATGGCGCAAGAAGTCTTGAAGTTTATGCATCAAAAAGATCCTGAAACAAAAAACCTTCCGATAACATTTGCAATTTATCGTCAGGCTCCGAAGGCGTCACTTGTGCCAGGTAATTTTGTTTCTTATGCAAATGTTGAAAAAGGTAGTGAAACGGTTGAAGATTGGAAACAAATTAATGAAAAATATTATTTGTTTCCATCAGAGCAAGCGAAAACAGATAATAAACGTGAAGATCTTGCAAGAGTATCCAACTTTAAGGCAAAACTAAGCGATTATTTCCAAGGCGACTATACAGCTGTTATTGGTACGGGTATGTATAGAGATGATGAATTAAGAGAAATGAAGCTTGATATTCCTGTCCAATTTAATGGAAAAGCTGAAATAGTTGGTTTTACACAATATGTGGCAGGGCTTGTTATGGAATACTTCCCGAATTATATGAAAGTACAAGTAACGATTAAATCTGTAGAACGCCCAGAAGCCATTATTATACGTGAAGCAAAACAAGATGAACCACTTGTGAAAATTTTAGATTAAATATGAAGGCTGTTCCTCTAAGGAACAGCTTTTTTTCTTATGCAATTTTGTTATAATTTAAAATGTTGTAAATAATAGGGGTAAGGGGTAAAGCTCATGGAAGAATTAAGTTTTCAAGTCATTATTTTATTAATTGCATTCGGTTTTTTAGCAGCTTTTATTGATTCGGTTGTTGGAGGAGGAGGGTTAATTTCGCTTCCGGCGCTTATGTTTGTTGGCTTATCGCCAGCTTCGGCAATTGCAACGAATAAATTAGCGGCAACGATGGGGACGTTTACGAGTGCGATGTATTTCATTCGATCAGGAAAAGTTGATTTTAAAATTGTAGGAAAGTTAATCCCGTTAACTATTGTTGGAGCTGTTGCAGGCGCTTTAGTAGTAAAATTTATTCCATCGGATATTTTACGCCCATTAGTACTTGTAATGTTGGTATTTATTGCTATTTATATTATTGCAAAAAAGAATTGGGGAAGTGTGTCTACCTATAAGAAGATGACGCAAAGAAAAACATTAATATTTTTCTTTGCTATTTTAATGATAGGATTTTATGATGGATTTTTTGGACCAGGGACAGGGTCGTTTTTAATTTTTGCATTTTTATTAATTGGCTTGGATTTTATTCAAGCGGCAGCATCTGGAAAACTTTTGAACTTTGTTAGTAATATTGTATCTTTAATTACTTTTTTATTTTTAGACATAATTCATTTTGAATACGGTATTATCATGGGATTATCAATGATCTTAGGTGCTTATTTTGGATCGAAGTTTGCGGTTCAAAAAGGTGTTGGATATGTAAGAACTTTATTTTTATTAGTTACTATATTATTGATCGGGAAAAATGTTTTGGAATATACTCATATTTTGTAGATTCATACGCATGTATGAATCTCTTTTTTTATTATATTTTAAAAATTTATTAATTTTTAAAATATAAGTCTAGGAATATTTGAATAAATCTAAATTATCGTGTAGAATAATGTTGTAAAATGTAAACGTTTTTCTAAGGGGAGGCTAAAAAAAATGGTAGTAGCATACAAACATGAGCCATTTACAGATTTTTCAGTGGAGGCTAACAAATTAGCGTTTGAAGAAGGTTTAAAGAAAGTAGAATCTTATCTTGGACAAGACTATCCATTAATTATTGGGGGAGAAAAAATCACTACAGAAGACAAAATTGTTTCTGTAAACCCTGCAAATAAAGAGGAACTTGTTGGTCGTGTTTCAAAAGCAAGCCGTGAGTTAGCTGAAAAAGCAATGCAAGTAGCGGATGAAACATTCCAAACTTGGAGAAAATCAAAGCCAGAAATGCGTGCAGACATTTTATTCCGTGCTGCAGCAATCGTTCGTCGCAGAAAACATGAATTCTCTGCTATTCTTGTAAAAGAAGCAGGTAAGCCATGGAATGAGGCAGATGCTGATACAGCAGAAGCAATCGACTTTATGGAATATTATGGTCGTCAAATGTTAAAATTAAAAGACGGTATTCCAGTAGAAAGCCGTCCAATTGAATATAATCGTTTCTCTTACATTCCATTAGGAGTAGGTGTTATCATTTCTCCTTGGAACTTCCCATTCGCAATTATGGCAGGTATGACAACAGCTGCTTTAGTTTCTGGTAACACAGTATTACTAAAACCAGCTAGTACAACTCCTGTAGTAGCAGCGAAATTTATGGAAGTATTAGAAGAAGCTGGCTTACCAGCTGGCGTAGTAAACTTCGTTCCAGGTAACGGTTCTGAAGTTGGTGACTACTTAGTAGATCATCCTCGTACACGTTTCGTAAGCTTCACGGGATCTCGTGATGTAGGTATCCGTATCTATGAGCGTGCAGCGAAAGTAAACCCAGGACAAATTTGGTTAAAACGTGTTATCGCTGAAATGGGCGGTAAAGATACAATCGTTGTTGATAAAGAAGCAGATCTTGAATTAGCAGCTAAGTCTATCGTTGCATCAGCATTCGGATTCTCAGGACAAAAATGTTCTGCATGTTCTCGTGCAGTAATCCATGAAGATGTATACGATCACGTATTAAATCGTGCTGTTGAATTAACGAAAGAATTAACAGTTGCTAACCCAGCAGTATTAGGTACAAACATGGGTCCTGTTAATGACCAAGCTGCATTTGATAAAGTAATGAGCTATGTTGCAATTGGTAAAGAAGAAGGTAGAATCTTAGCAGGTGGCGAAGGAGACGATTCTAAAGGCTGGTTCATCCAACCAACAATCGTTGCTGACGTTGCAGAAGATGCTCGCTTAATGAAAGAAGAAATCTTCGGACCAGTAGTAGCATTCTGTAAAGCGAAAGACTTCGATCATGCACTTGCAATTGCAAACAATACGGAATACGGTTTAACAGGTGCTGTTATTACTAACAACCGTGACCATATTGAAAAAGCACGCGAAGACTTCCACGTTGGTAACTTATACTTCAACCGTGGATGTACTGGTGCAATCGTAGGTTACCAACCATTCGGTGGCTTTAACATGTCTGGTACAGACTCTAAAGCTGGTGGACCTGATTACTTAGCACTTCACATGCAAGCAAAAACTACTTCTGAAACTTTATAAGAAATAGTAGAGGAGCTCTTCACAGAATGTGAAGAGCTCCTTTTAAAATTGAAATCCTATATATTACCATCGTTCGAAGGGAATGAGCTAAAACCTATTAATAGCGTGATAAACATGTGAACAGAAATAAAATGATGAGAAAAGTTGACTTATTAGTCATATTTTTTAGTATTCATTTTGAGAATTTCCTGTATAATACAATTTGAAAGAAAATCTATGGTTCGACAAGGAACACTCCTTTCAGTTTTGCTCACTGAAAGGAGTGTTTTTTTATGTAGCTAAAAATTCTTGCGTGCTTATTACATTTGCATATACGCCATTTAAACTAGCTAAAATTGTATTGTGAATATAAACAGCTGGTATAGTAGCGTTCTTAAAAGAAAGGTCTTTTGTAGCACAAGCGTCATGTATAACGGTACATTGAAAGCCAAAATCGAATGCAGCCCTTACTGTTGCATCGATACACATATGAGTCATCATCCCGCATACAACGACATGTTCAATATTTAAACGTTTTAATTGCTCTAGAAGATTAGTTTCTCGGAAGCTATTTGGATAATGTTTGACTATAACTGTTTCTTCTCTAAGTGGACGTACGCTTTCATGAATATGTACACCTTCTGTATTAGGTAGGAAAAAAGTAGCGTCATCTTTTATAGCTACGTGTTGGATATGAAAAATAGGTTCGCTGTTTGTTCTAAAGTGTTGTAATAACTGATTAGTATATTCGCTTGCTTCTACTGGATTACGCAATTCCATCTTTCCATTTGGAAAATAATCGTTTTGAATATCGACGAGTAAAAGAGCTGTTTTCATATATTTATCTTCCTCCGAGTTTCATATTCAAATAAATTTATTCAATTTGTAGAGAGGATTCTCCTGTTTAAAAATATGAGGAAGAAGAATTTTAAATAACCTTGAAAGTTACTATTTTTCAGATGAATATTCATCTGAAAATTTTAATAAAGGAATAATTAATATTTTTCTAAAAAATGTATTGACTCTTATTATTCTGAGTTCTATAATGAGAATTAATTAAACGACAATTAAATCGATACATTCTTATCCAGAGAGGTGGAGGGACTGGCCCTACGATACCTCAGCAACGGGTTTTTTAATACCGTGCTAACTCCAGCAAGCCATATAAAGGCTTGGAAGATGAGAAGATGTGAACGAGTACATATAAGTGCTCTCCTTCTTATCTTTATGGTTGATAAGAAGGAGGGCACTTTTTATTTTACCTCGAAAGCTCTACTTTAAGTTTTTACAGCATATAGGAGGGGGAAAAATGATTTCTTTTAAAAATGTAAGTAAAGTGTATGAATCAGCTGGGCAATTTGTTCATGCGGTGGAGGATGTAACATTATCAGTTGAGAAAGGCGAAATTTTTGGCATTATCGGTTTTAGTGGAGCTGGAAAGAGTACATTATTACGCTTAGTAAATATGTTAGAGAGACCGACGGCAGGAACGATTTCAATAGATGATAAAGATATTACATCATTATCGACGAAAGAATTACGCAAACTAAGACAAAGAATCGGAATGATTTTTCAAAGCTTTAATTTATTTAATTCAAGAACAGTGTTTGGGAATATTGCTTATCCATTAAAGTTAGCGAAATTGCCAAAGAACGAGATAAAGGAACGAGTGAATGAACTGCTGAGGTTTGTAGGGTTAGAAGATAAAGCAAACTATTATCCAGAACAGCTATCAGGGGGACAAAAGCAGCGTGTTGGTATTGCTAGAGCACTTGCGACATCGCCAGATATTCTTATATGTGATGAGGCAACATCAGCCTTAGATCCAGAAACGACGACAGAAATTCTAAACTTATTAAAGAAAGTAAATCGAGAATACAATTTAACAATTCTTCTTATTACACATGAAATGCATGTTGTGAAAGAAATTTGTCACCGTGTAGCTGTAATGGAGAAGGGAAAAGTTATTGAAGAAGGAAAACTGTTTGATGTTTTCACGCAACCAAAAACAAAGACGACTCAAAACTTTGTACGTTCTGTTATTAATGATCATTTACCAGAAAGTGTTCTAGCGAAAATTCAAAATGGTGGTCAAATTTATCGTCTAACATTTACTGGTGAGGAGACAGGACAGCCGGTACTATCATATATCGCAAAAAACTATAACGTTGATGTAAATGTACTGTACGGAAATATTATTGAACTTCAAAATGTGCTATTTGGAAATCTGCTTGTAGAATTGCAAGGTGAGCAGAGGGAAATTCAAAAAGCATTACAACATCTAAGACTGCAAGTGCAGCTGAAGGAGGTAGAAGCTCATGCGAGTTGATTGGAGTATATTTTGGCCGCGCATACTAGATGCGACGGGAGATACCCTCTTAATGGTAATTGTAACACTTATATTCGCTACAATTCTGGGTATACCTCTAGGTTTACTTTTATATGTAACGAGAAAAGGAAACTTTTTAGAAAATAAATGGGTCTTTTCTATTCTTAACATCATAATTAATACAATTCGTCCGGTACCATTCATTATCTTTTTAGTAGCTTTAAGCCCACTAACAAGAAGCGTTATTGGAACGACGATTGGAACAGCAGCGGCAATTTTCCCGATGACGTTAGTCGCATCAATTGGTATTGCTAGAATGGTTGAAACAAATCTTGTTTCCGTTCCGAAAGGAGTAATTGAAGCAGCGCAAGCAATGGGCGCCTCGCCAATTAGAATCGTTTTTGAAATCCTTGTACCAGAAGCGTTAGCACCATTAATCTTAGGTGTCACGTTTATGACAGTTGGTTTAATTGAATTTTCTGCAGTTGCTGGGCTTGTCGGTGGTGGCGGTCTTGGTGACTTGGCAATGACATATGGTTATCAACGTTTTGATACATCGGTTATGTTCGTAACGGTCGTGTTACTTATTATTCTCGTACAGATAGCTCAAAATTTAGGAAACTACTTTGCGAAAGTCTTGTTACGCAGATCATAAAAAGGAAGAGAGGAAAAGAAAATGAAGAAAATTTTAGCATTTGCATTATCAGCGATTGTAGGAATCTCAGCATTAAGCGGCTGCTCAAGTGGAGACACGGGTGCAGGAGCGAAAGAAAAAGTAGTTCGCGTCGGTGTAACTGGAACGGATGGAGACGCTTGGGAAATTTTGAAGAAAAAAGCTGAAAAAGAAGGGATTAAAGTTAAACTGATTGAGTTCTCTGATTACACAACGCCAAATAAAGCGTTAGCTGATGGAGATATTGAATTAAACTCATTCCAGCATATTGCTTTCTTAGAGCAATTTAAAAAAGAGCATAAGTTAGATATTACAGCTGTTGGTACAACGCAAATTGCACCAATGGGTTTATACTCTGAAAAATATAAGAAAGCAAATGAAATCCCAGATGGTTCAGAAATTGCAATTCCAAACGATCCAACGAACCAAGCACGTGCATTAAAACTTCTTGATGCAGCTGGATTATTAAAGCTTAAAAAAGATTTTGGCTTATTTGGAGATCCAAGCGGCATTGCTGAAAATCCGAAGAAATTAAAAATCACGCCGGTTATCGCACAGCAAACACCTCGTGTATTAAAAGATGTAGCAGCTTCAGTTATTAATAACGGTGTTGCTGGTCAAGCTGGATTAGATCCAGCTAAGGATCCTATTTTCTTAGAAGATCCAAAGAATGAAAATGCGAAGCCTTATATTAATATTTTCGCAGCTCGTACGAAAGATAAAGATGATCCAACACTGAAAAAAGTAATTGAATTATATCATTCAAAAGAAGTAACAGATGCAATTAAGAAAGAAACAAATGATGGTTCAATTTCAGTTGACCTTTCACTTGAGGAGCTTGAAAAAATCGTAAAATAATGATTGGGTTTAATGGACTAACAGAAGGAACCCCTCCGCTGTTAGTTCGTTCAACATATAATCTACTTAACAAACGAACCCTAATTCTGTACCTTCCAATTTTGTATAACGTAGAATCCAATGTTTGTTAAGTAGAGTAATGGACCAGGAGTTTTCCTGGTCTTTTTTTATGAATGAAAGTAGATAGCGAACAGTAAGGTAATCCAAATTATAATGGGATAAGAAAATAAGCTGAAAAGGAGTGTAATTACGAATTGCTTTTGATGAATTAAGTGTTTTTTTGATAAAAAAAAGAAAATAGAAAAGAGAGTAATGAAAAATGCTGATATTACGCCGGGGTTATAGGAGCGATAAATGAAAAACAAAATAATATGTTGAACAGAGTTAAAGAAGATGGCCCCTTGTATAAAAATAATCCAGCATATAGAAGACAAGAAGTTAAGTTGATATAGAAAGACGATAAGTAATACAAAGATTGTTAATACGGAAATGGCAATGAAGAATTGTTGGCTAGTTATAATACGGATTGAAAATTGATTAGCAAGATATTGTGGCATTTGGAAAGCTTCTTCAAGGTTATGAATGAAAAATAATAAGGGAATGATCCAGAGTATAGTAGTGGAATGCTTTTTCATCAACTTACATCACTCCAATAAAGTATAGAAAGCCTAAAAAAGGCCCTCTATACAGAGATAGTTATTCAATTATGATATTTTTTAAATTAACATCATGATGCTCTCGTTCTTTCGGATAAGCAGCTAGTTCCTCTTGTAAAATATTTAATATTTGCTTAGCTGATTGCTGGATTGGATTAGGTAGCTCTTCTAATATATGCATCCCGACTTTTACTTTTGTAAGAATTACCCTTCGTAGTAATTCCTCATGCATGTACTACACCTCCAAAGCGAATATTTAGTACATCTTCTTCAAATTTTGCTCCTTGAATAGAAAGGTGTGTTAATGTTTTGGGTAACGTGATGTTCCGTTTAACAGAACCGGCTCGAATAATAAGTTCATCACCTTTTTGATTTAATGAAAGTTCACTTTTATTTGAGAAGGGAATAGAAAGAATGAAAATATAATCATCGCCATCTTTTTTTACATATTGTGTGCGGCCGTTAAATTTCACTTCAGTAGGACAATGATCAGTTTTAAATAAAGCATCTCCTACACGCTCTAACATAGGTAAACCAACAACTTCTTGTTCAAACATTGGAGCTTCGTAAATAGGAAGCGGCTGAAAACTATCTTGAATTAATGTTTTATATTTTTTTTGAGTATCTTTCCATGCTTGAAAATAAGGATCGGTGACAGTGTTAGGGATGACGCGGTTAATCATAATGGCATCTACGTTATAATCGTATAAATTTAAATAAGTAAAGCTACGCTGAGCTTCTTTAATGACCATTTTTTCGGGATTTACAACGATGCGGATACTTGTTATTTCTCGGTTTGATAAAATATCTCTCATTTCTCCGAGCTGTTCAAGTGTATTCGTTAATTCGTCCATAATATCATCGGTTGGAAGAGGAACACCAAGAAGTGGTTGAGCTACAGGGCGAACAACTTTTAAAACTTTTCTTTTAATAGGAAAGAGTTTTTCCATCCACCAGCTGAGCATGTCTGGAAAGCTGAGCATTGCTAATGTTTCTCCTGTTGGAGCACAATCAATGATAATAACATCATATGTGTTTTGTTTATAATAATCGAGTACGCGAAGTAAGCTAATTAAATCTTCCATACCAGGAAACATCGTTAACTCTTCTGTTGTAATATCATCAGCTGCTTTGGAAGTGAAGAGTAGCGTAATATATTTCTGTAATTTCCCCCAGCCTTTTTCCATCTCATAAATCGTATTAATTTCTTGTGCCCACAAATTTTCACGAATTTCTAATGGCTCAGAAGATAGCTTTATACCAAATGAATCTCCTAAACTATGAGCAGGATCTGTACTCATTACTAATGTTTTTAATCCTTGTTTTGCGCTTTGAAGCGCTGTTGCTGCTGAAATGCTAGTTTTTCCTACGCCGCCTTTACCTGTATACAAAATAATTCTCATTATTCTATCCCCTTTGTTTCGAGTGTCGAATATTACGAGTATCGAAATAAAATATTGAATAAAAACCCAACTAGGGTTTTATTCAATCGGAATGTTTTTCATTTTAGGTGTAGAAACCTTTTCTTCTGTTTTTTGCTGTGACGTAGCGATGTGATTCATGATCTTTTGGAAGATTTGTAGTAAGAATGCTTTTTCTTCTTCTGATAATGCTTCTGTCACTAGGTTAAAGTAATGGGCTGCATTTTGTTTTACTTCTTGGACGAGCATTACGCCGTTTTCTGTTAAACGAATTAATACAATGCGTCGGTCGTTTTCATCACGGTACCTTTCAATATATCCCTTTTTTACGAGGCGATTTACAACACCTGTCGTTGTACTCATCGGTATATCAAGAAGGTCAGCAATTTTTGTCATTGTAATATCTGTATTTCGCTCCATCCAAAGTAAACAAAATACTTCTGTTTTAGAAAGTGTTAAATCTAGGCTTACCCATTCTTCAGGATAGAAAAGTTTCTTGGCGTTATCTAGCAGTAAGTCTAAAAAATGTTCATATTGCAACAATTAATTCCACTCCCGTATATTTCGAGGTTCGTAATATTTATTTTTATTTTATGTAGAATAGAAATAATTGTCAATGTTTTTAATTGATTTTTCAGATTAAAAAGAAAACTACCTTTAAAATAGTATTCTTTTATGATAGATTTATAAATATAAAACTAGAATTTACATAAAAATCCATCATGGTAAATATACTTATCTATAATGGGTATACAGCTAACGAGGGGGAGAACGATGAGAAGACGTAATACGCAAGCGTTCACATTTTTAGCATGGACTTCATTTGTTTGTGCGCTTTCAGGTATGCTAATTGGGATTTATACGTTAGATGAAACGCTTAGTGTAAAAGGATACTATTTAATTGGAACACTATTTTTAACGATGTCTTGTTTTGTGTTACAAAAAACAATTCGTGATAATGAAGAAGATAACGAGAGATTTCCGAAAAATAAACCGTTAGATAAAGAGTAAATTGTAAAGAAAGGCATTTGCCTTTCTTTTTTTATGTAAAAATGGCGTAAGTGCCGTGTGTTGACTTGCTTGAAGTACTGAAAATTTGGTATCATCAATAGTATTGTAGATTGAACGATATATTATGGAGGTGGCCTAGCCGTGTCAAGAATTTCCGTTGAGAATGTAAAGCACGTAGCACATTTAGCACGTCTTGCAATTACTGATCAAGAAGCTGAAAAATTTCAAAAACAACTAGATGCAATTGTTACATTTGCAGAACAGTTAAATGAATTAGATACAACAGATGTAAAACCAACAACTCATGTATTAACTATGAAAAATGTTATGCGTGAAGATGTACCAGAAAAAGGTTTACCAGTCGAAGAAGTATTAAAAAATGCACCGGATCACAAAGATAATCAAATCCGTGTTCCAGCAGTATTAGAATAGAGGAGGGGAATTTCGATGTCATTATTTGATCATTCAGTATCAGAGTTACATAAGAAATTAAACAACAAAGAAATTTCCGTTACGGATTTAGTAGAAGAATCTTACAAACGTATTGCGGATGTTGAAGATAACGTAAAAGCTTTTCTTACATTAGATGAAGAAAATGCACGCGCAAAAGCGAAAGAATTAGATGCAAAAATCGGCGCTGAAGATAATGGTTTATTATTCGGTATGCCAATTGGTGTAAAAGATAACATTGTAACTAACGGTCTTCGTACAACTTGTGCGAGTAAAATGTTAGCAAACTTCGATCCAATTTATGATGCGACAGTTGTGCAAAAGCTAAAAGCTGCTGACACGATTACAATCGGTAAATTAAACATGGACGAGTTTGCAATGGGTTCTTCAAATGAAAACTCAGGATTCTACGCTACGAAAAACCCATGGAACTTAGATTACGTTCCGGGCGGATCTAGTGGTGGTTCTGCAGCAGCTGTAGCAGCGGGAGAAGTACTATTCTCTCTAGGTTCTGATACGGGTGGTTCTATCCGTCAGCCGGCTGCATATTGCGGTGTTGTAGGTTTAAAACCAACTTACGGACGCGTATCTCGTTACGGATTAGTAGCATTCGCATCTTCACTTGACCAAATCGGACCGATTACACGTACAGTAGAAGACAATGCATACTTATTACAAGCTATTTCAGGTATTGACCGCATGGATGCAACTTCTGCAAATGTTGAAGTTGGAAACTATTTAGCTGGTTTAACAGGCGATGTTAAAGGTTTACGCATTGCTGTACCGAAAGAATACTTAGGCGAAGGTGTTGGCGAAGAAGCTCGTGAGTCAGTACTAGCTGCTTTAAAAGTATTAGAAGGTATGGGCGCAACTTGGGAGGAAGTATCTCTTCCGCACTCTAAATACGCTCTAGCAACGTATTACTTATTATCTTCTTCTGAAGCATCTGCTAACCTTTCACGCTTTGATGGCGTGCGTTACGGTGTTCGTTCTGATAATGTAAATAACTTATTAGATCTTTACAAAAACACACGTAGTGAAGGTTTCGGTGATGAAGTTAAACGTCGTATTATGCTTGGTACATTTGCCCTTAGCTCTGGTTACTATGATGCATATTACAAAAAAGCACAACAAGTACGTACATTAATTAAAAATGACTTTGAAAATGTATTTGCTAACTATGATGTTATTATTGGACCAACAACACCAACTCCGGCATTTAAAGTTGGAGAAAAAGTTGACGACCCAATGACAATGTATGCAAATGACATTTTAACAATCCCAGTAAACTTAGCGGGTGTTCCAGCGATTTCAGTTCCATGTGGATTCGGTGCTAACAACATGCCACTTGGTCTACAAATCATTGGTAAACACTTCGATGAAGCGACAATTTACCGCGTTGCACATGCGTTTGAGCAAGCAACAGACTATCATACAAAAAAAGCAAGTCTGTAAGGAGGCGAGCATAGATGAATTTAGAAACAATTATTGGTTTAGAGGTTCACGTTGAGTTAAAAACAAATTCGAAAATTTTCTCTGCGAGTCCAACAGAATTCGGAGCGGAGCCAAATACACAAACAAGTGTAATTGACTTAGGATACCCAGGGGTACTTCCTACTTTAAATAAAGAAGCAGTTAACTTTGCAATGAAAGCTGCAATGGCATTAAACTGTGAGATCGCAACGGAAACGAAGTTCGACCGTAAAAACTATTTCTATCCAGATAATCCGAAAGCTTACCAAATTTCTCAATTTGATAAGCCAATTGGTGAAAATGGTTGGATTGAAATCGAAGTAGACGGTAAAAAGAAACGTATCGGTATTACACGTCTTCATTTAGAAGAAGATGCTGGTAAATCAACGCATACAGCTGATGGTTCATTAGTAGACTACAACCGTCAAGGTATGCCTTTAATCGAGATCGTATCTGAGCCAGATATGCGTACGCCAGAAGAAGCATATGCATACTTAGAGAAGTTAAAATCAATCATTCAATATACTGGTGTATCTGATTGTAAGATGGAAGAAGGTTCTCTGCGTTGTGATGCGAACATTTCTCTTCGTCCAGTTGGACAAGAGAAGTTTGGTACAAAAGCGGAACTGAAAAACTTAAACTCATTCACTTACGTACAAAAAGGTCTTGAGCACGAGCAAGTGCGCCAAGAAAAAGAACTGTTATCTGGTGGTATCATCCAACAAGAAACACGTCGTTATGATGAAGCAACGAAGAAAACAATCTTAATGCGTGTGAAAGAAGGATCTGACGATTACCGTTACTTCCCGGAGCCAGACTTAGTTGAACTTTACATCGACGATGAGTGGAAAGAAGCAGTTCGAGCTTCTATTCCAGAACTTCCAGATGCGCGTAAAGCTCGCTACGTTGCAGAAATTGGCTTACCAGCTTATGATGCACACGTATTAACATTAACGAAAGAAATGTCTGATTTCTTTGAAGCGACTGTTGCAGACGGTGCTGATGCGAAATTAACATCGAACTGGTTAATGGGTGAAGTACTTGCATACTTAAACAAACAACAAAAAGAATTAAAAGACGTTGCATTAACGCCTGCTGGTTTATCTAAAATGGTTCAATTAATTGAAAAAGGTACAATTTCTTCTAAAATTGCGAAGAAAGTATTTAATGAATTAATCGAAAAAGGTGGAGACCCAGAAGAAATCGTTAAAGCGAAAGGTCTTGTTCAAATTTCTGACGAGGGTACACTTCGTAAAGTTGTAACAGAAATTCTTGATAATAATGGGCAATCTATCGAAGACTTTAAAAACGGTAAAGACCGTGCAATTGGGTTCTTAGTTGGTCAAATTATGAAAGCTACAAAAGGACAAGCAAATCCACCGCTTGTTAACAAAATCTTACTTGAAGAGATTAATAAGCGATAATAGTAGTGACTTTTAAAGATTAAGCAGAAAAACACCCGTACATGGGTGTTTTTCTAGGTTAATCAAACGTTTGTTTAAATGAGACAAAATCGTTTAAACAAACGTTTGATTAACTGTCAAAAGTGGAAAAATGTTTGTATAGCAACTATGGTATGATAGTTGCAAAAAGGTGGGAATAATGATAAATCTAAACATAGAGGTTTTTTTTCATCTCATGAAATAATAGATAGTTATTATTCGTTATATGTAAATTTTTATGGAAGAATGGATAGAAATAAAGTGAAACTTTAATCAGTGGGAGGTTCATCCAAAGCTGATTATTAGCCCACACCAATCGGGCATTTACTGCCCACAAATAGCGGGATAAATTTTTTGGTCAAATAAAACAAAACCATTGAAATGAATATTTACTTTTGATGGACTACACGAATCGGGTTCTTACTGCCTGTTTGAGCGGGATAAAAGAAGGATAGCAAGATGAGAGGAGGTAGGCATGGGAATACTGAATAGAAGTTCGGTATGTTCTTTTTCGATGCATAAAGAAATTTCCTGTGCTAATAAATGATGAAGCGAGCAAGAATTATTTATAATCCTACTTCTGGGCGTGAGCTATTTAAGAAGAGCTTACCAGAAGTATTACAAAAATTAGAACAAGCTGGCTATGAGACATCTTGTCATGCGACAACGGGTCCTGGAGACGCTACTGTGGCGGCGAGGCAAGCTGCGGATCGTAAGTTTGATGTTGTTATTGCCGCTGGTGGCGACGGTACATTAAATGAAGTAGTAAACGGTTTAGTTGGACATGAATTCCGCCCGAAATTTGGAATTATTCCAGTTGGAACGACAAATGACTTTGCACGTGCGATTGGTGTACCTCGTTCTATTGAAGAGGCAGCAGATATTATTTGCGAAGGAAAAACAGTGCCATTAGACCTCGGTAGAGCGAACGATACATATTTTATTAACATCGCTGGTGGCGGTCGTATTACAGAATTAACATACGAAGTACCGAGTAAGTTAAAGACAGTATTAGGACAACTTGCTTATTACCTAAAAGGTATCGAGATGTTACCATCATTGCATCCGACATATGTTGAAATTGAGTATGATGGAAAGTTACTACAAGAAGAAATTACGATGTTTTTAATTACGAATACTCGTTCAGTAGGTGGATTTGAAAAGGTAGCACCGTATGCATCTATTAACGATGGGTTATTTGACCTATTAGTACTGAAAAAAGGTTCTATCGCTGATTTAATTAAAGCAGCAACACAAGCACAACGTGGTGAACATATTAATAATCCAAAAGTGTTATATACACAAGCGAACCGAATTAAAGTACATTCACCAGATAAACTAATGATTAATTTAGATGGTGAGTATGGTGGAGATGCACCGATGGAATTTGAAAATATATATCATTGTTTAGAACTATTTGTTCCTGAACATCAAGAGGATGCCTTGTAAAGGCATCCTTTTTTACTTTGTTAAAATGAATTGTAAATTGGGAGTTAGTTTGATTTTTATGGTATTTTTACAATTCTTTTATTTTACATCCATATTTTATTGATACACTGGAGGAGATAAGAAACGAGAGGTAGGATGCTATGGAGAAGGTAAAAGCAATACTATTTGATAAAGATGGGACATTAATGGATTTTCATTCAATTTGGATAAAAGTAGCTGAAGAACTTGTAGCTGAATGTATAAGTTTATATCATTTACCAAGTACAATAGGGCAGACCTTATTAGAAGAGATTGGTGTAGAGGGAGCATTTGTTAATCCGAGGAGTGCAATAGCTGCTGGAACAAGCCTTGATGTAGCGAAGGGGCTTTGTAATTATATTGAGTCTGCTAGAGAAGAAGAGATGTATCATTGGGTAAGTGAGAAGTTATTTTCCCTTATGTATGAGCATCGTTCGCATATGAAAATGACAGCAGATTTACCGAAAGTGTTACAGGCATTAAAAGATAAAGGATTTATATTAGGGGTTGTCACGGCGGATGATTTCGCACCAACAGAATTATTTTTAAAACAATATAAGTTGGAGAACTTTTTTGATTATATTATAGCCTCGGATACATTCCTTGCGCAAAAACCAGATAAAAAGATTATAGAAGTGTTTTGTGAGAAATTTAATTTAGAATCATGTGAGGTTGCGGTTGTTGGAGATACGCCAACTGATTTACATTTAGCTAAAAATGGTGGTGATTGCTATGCAATTGGGGTGCTATCTGGTACGGGAGACCGTCCAACATTAGAACCACTTGCTGATTTAGTGTTAGATTCTGTTGGAGAGTTTATTTCTCAATCGGGTGAGTTTTTCTGGGAGAAAGAAAAGTCTAATGTGTAAGGAAAATAAGTCTATAAAGACTCTTAATGAGTCTTTATAGACTTATTTTTTATGCCTGGATACAAAGAATATAGGATAAATGCTAGAAAGGAAAGTTGGCATATATTTTGCAATAAGAAGAGAAAACAATGTAAAGAAAAGGATGGGGTACGCAATGAACACAAAAAAATTTGCTAAAGTAAATGAACAAATTCCAGGACCGAAAGCGTCATCTTTATTAGAACGCCGTCAAAATATAGTACCAAAAGGAGTAAGTAACGGCATCCCAACGTTTGTACAATCTGCAAATGGTGCTCTTGTAACAGATGTTGATGACAATCAGTACATTGATTTTGCAGGAGCAATCGGGACAATTAACGTAGGGCATTGTCATCCAACGGTTAAAGAAGCGCTCCATAAACAAGTCGATCAATACATTCATACTGGATTTAATGTCATGATGTATGAGCCATATATTGAATTAGCAGAAAAGCTTGCGGCATTGGCACCAGGAAGTTTCGATAAGCAAGTCCTATTTTTAAATAGTGGTGCAGAAGCAGTTGAGAACGCGGTGAAAATCGCTCGTAAATATACGAAGAGACCTGGTATTATCGCATTTTCTAAAGGTTTCCACGGTCGTACATTAATGACAATGACGATGACAAGTAAAGTGAAGCCATATAAATTTGGGTTTGGTCCCTTTGCTCCAGAAGTATATAAAGCGCCATTTCCATACGAATATCGTCGCCCAGAGGGATTAACGGAAGAGCAGTATGATGATTTTATTATTGAAGAGTTTAAGAACTTCTTCATATCGGAAGTAGCACCAGAAACAATTGCAGCTGTTGTAATGGAACCTGTTCAAGGGGAAGGTGGATTTATCGTCCCAAGTAAGAAATTTGTTCAAGAAGTACGCCGCATTTGTTCAGAGAACGGCATCTTATTTGTAGCGGATGAAATACAAACAGGCTTTAGTCGTACAGGAAAATATTTTGCAATTGATCACTATGATGTCGTTCCAGATTTAATTACAGTGTCTAAATCATTAGGGGCTGGTGTACCGATAAGTGGTGTCATTGGACGTAAAGAAATTATGAATGAATCTGCACCAGGTGAACTTGGTGGAACGTATGCAGGAAGTCCATTAGGATGTGCAGCTGCATTAGCTGTTCTCGATGTAATAGAAAATGAGAAATTAAATGATAGAGCGATAGAATTAGGAAAAGTCGTAATGAACCGATTCGAAGAGATGAAAAATAAATATCATTGCATCGGTGATGTGCGTGGGTTAGGAGCAATGTGTGCATTTGAGGTCGTTCAAGATCGTAAGACGAAAGCACCTGACAAAACGTTAACGGCTAATCTATGTGCAGAAGCAAATAAGCGTGGGTTACTTTTATTATCAGCAGGAACGTATGGAAATGTTATCCGTGTGTTAATGCCTTTAGTTATTACAGATGAGCAACTTGAAGAAGGTTTAACAATAATTGAAGAATCATTGCAAGCTTGTTATGAGCAAACGAACATCGCTCGCGTTTAAAAACTGAAGTATAAATAGCAAACATTCTAGCTGACTCTATATTAAATGCAGAAAATTCACTTTATAATAAAGATAGTGAAGTGGATCGATGGATTTGAAGTTAGGGGTGGCTAGGATGGTTGCAGAAAAGGAACGAGTGTTAATGGATTTAAAAGATGTATTTGAATATGCGTTTGACGAAATTTTTGTTACAGATGAGCAAGGGATCGTTGTACGTGTAAATAGTACATGTGAAAGGCACTACCAACTAGCTGCAGAAGAGTTAGTTGGTAAGCATGTAAAAGAACTACAAAAGGATGGAATCTTTTATCCATCAGCGACATTAGAAGTGATTGAAAAAAAGAGGCCAATTGAACTCGTTCAAACTACAAAATCAGGAGAGTATTTACACGTTCGTACAAGGCCTGTTTTTGATGATGAGGGAAATTTAAGAAGAGTGATTAGTTATTCTCGCGACCTTACTGAACTCTATCAATTACGTCAAAAGGTAGAGGAAATGGATAATCAGCTAAAAACATATAAAAAAGAATTAAGAGAAACATATGAGCATGAAGGACTTATTTTTAAAAGTCTAGCTATGCAAAAAATAGTCGATACAATCAAAAAAGTATCTGTAGTGGATAGTACTGTTCTCGTTTTAGGCGAGACTGGAGTAGGAAAAAGTCGATTAGTACGCTATTTACATGAAGTGAGTCACCGTAAGCATGAAAGTTTCTATGAAATTAATTGTGCGGCATTACCAACTAATTTAATTGAATCGGAGCTTTTTGGATATTCAGGTGGATCTTTTACAGGTGCGAATCGTGAAGGGAAAAAGGGACTATTAGAATCCGCGCATAAAGGAACTCTTTTTTTAGATGAAATCGGTGAAATGCCGCTTGAAATTCAAGCGAAGCTTTTGCAAGTATTGCAAGAAAAAACATTTCGTCCTATAGGCGGAAGAGAATTAAAAAAAGTAGATGTTCGAATTGTGGCGGCAACAAATAGAGATTTAAGCGAGATGGTGAAACAAGGAACATTTCGGAAAGATTTATACTATCGTCTGAATGTCATTCCAATTGCAATTCCCCCGCTTAGGGAAAGAACAGAAGATATTTTACCGCTTATTTATCATTACTTGCAGCACTTTAATAAAAAGTACGGACGTGATGTGAAACTAGCACCGGGTACATTACAAATGTTTGTCGGATATCCGTGGGAAGGAAACAATAGAGAGATAGAGAATGTAATTGAGAGAATTGTTATTACTGTCGATGATGTTGTAACGGTAGAGGATTTGCCACTCTCTATGCAAGAGGCTGCAGTTGAACAATCGGGGCAAAGCCTTTATAAAATGCTGGAAGAGGTAGAGAGAAATATTATTCTTAAAGCGTATAAAACGTATGGATCAAGTTATAAAGTGGCTGAGTTTTTGCAAATTAGTCAATCTGCTGCTACTAGGAAAATTAAGAAGTTCATAGAGGAGGAAGAAAACATTGGATAAAAAGGCGACTTTCGTAAGTATAGATAAAAAGGCGATGTATATAAATGGTGAGTGGATTACACTACAAGAACAAATTGAAGTAAATAATCCTGCGACGAAGGAAATATTTGCAACTGTACCAAAAGGCGGAGTAACAGAGGCAAAGCAAGCTGTTGATGCTGCACATGAAGCTTTTAAAACGTGGTCTAAGTTAACGGCAGCAGATCGTGCCACGAAGTTAAAAAAGTGGTTTACGCTTATTGATGAAAATAAAGAAGAGATCGCAGCGATTATGACGAAGGAACAAGGAAAGCCGTTTGCAGAAGCGCTTGGTGAAGTAAATTATGCAAACAGTTTTGTTGAATGGTATGCAGAAGAGGGGAAACGCGTATACGGTGAAATGATTCCTGCTTCTCATCCGAATAAGCGCATTTTAGTTATGAAGCAACCAGTTGGCGTTATGGCAGCTATTACACCTTGGAACTTCCCAGCTGCTATGATTACGAGAAAGGTAGCCCCAGCGCTTGCAGCAGGCTGTACAGCCGTTGTGAAACCAGCAAGTCAAACGCCATTAACTGCATTGAAATTAGCTGAATTAGCCCATGAAGCAGATATTCCAAAGGGCGTAATCAATATCGTAACAGGTAGTGCAAAAGCAATTGCTGATACATGGATGGAAGATGGTCGCGTTCGAAAAGTGTCCTTTACAGGGTCAACGGAAATCGGGAAAGAGTTAATGGCTAGTGCGGCGCAAACGATGAAAAAAGTTTCGCTTGAGTTAGGGGGACACGCTCCGTTTATCGTAATGAATGATGCAGATTTAGATAAAGCAGTAGAAGCGGTGATTGGTTCGAAATTCCGTAATGCAGGACAAACGTGTATATGTACAAACCGAGTATTCGTTCAAGAAGAAGTATACGAAGTATTTGTAGAGAAGTTCCAAAAGGCAGTAGGGCAGTTGAAAGTAGGAGACGGTTTCGGTGACGGAACGACTGTCGGGCCACTTATTGATGAGAATGCAGTTTCAAAAGTACAAGAACATATTGAAGATGCTATTCAAAAAGGTGGAACAGTTTTATATGGTGGTCAAAAGGTCGCAGAGTTAGAGGGACATTTCATTCAACCGACTGTAATTGGGTTGGCAAATGATACGATGCTTTGTATGAATGAAGAAACATTTGGGCCAGTGGCACCAGTTGCGAAATTTAAAACAGTTGATGAAGTAATTGAACGTGCAAATAATACACCATACGGTTTAGCTGCGTATATTTTCACGAAAGACATTAGCCAAGCATTCCAAATTAGTGAAGCGCTAGAGTACGGTATTATTGGTCTAAACGATGGTCTTCCATCAGTTGCACAAGCACCATTCGGTGGATTTAAAGAAAGTGGTATCGGCCGTGAAGGAGGCCATTTCGGCATCGAGGAATATTTAGAAATTAAATATATTTCATTAGGACTATAAGTAGTATACTAGAATCTCTATAAGGTAACAGAGAAGGAGATTCTAGTATGGTATATTGGCTATTATTACTTGTTACAATTATTTTTGAAGTGGCTGGAACAATTGCGATGAAACTATCAAATGGTTTAACAAAGCTCGTTCCAAGTGTACTTATTTTCGTATTTTATGGAATTTGTTTCAGCGTGTTTGCTATCGTCGTTAAAAAGATTCATTTAAGTATTGCTTATGCCATTTGGTCTGGCGTTGGAACGTTACTTATTACAATCATTAGTGTGTACTTTTTTAAAGAGCATATTAGCTTATTCCAAGCATTTTGTATTCTCTTTATTGTTTTGGGTGTCATTGGGCTTAAGGTTTCATCGGCATCATGAAAGCTATCTTTTGTAGAAGATAGCTTTTTTCTATTTGTGCAGTTAGCAATTAATACGACAAAATATGACAAGAAAGAGTAAAGCGTTTTGTTATGATACATATGAAATATTGTCTTATGTGGAGGAAAGAGTATGTTAAAAAAGGTGAGTCAAATTGTTTTAATTTTTGGCATAGCTTTTAGTTTAAGTGCTTGCACTGAGACTAAAGATAGTAATGAAAGTAAACAAGAAGATGTTCAAGATAAAGTGTATAAAATAGGGGAGACAGTAGACGTAGATGGTTTGCAAGTAACTATCGATTCAGTTGAATTAGGATATCCGGATTATGATGAGGATAAAAAGAAAGAAGAGATTTTGGGGGTTATTTTCAAAGTGGAAAATAATAGTAAAAAGGAAATACCTTTTGCATTTTATGAATTTGAGATTACCGATAAGAAAGGTACAAGATTTAAAGAATATAATAACCCTGATAGCTTTATTAGTAAAAAGTTAGCACCAGATGAAAAAATTCAAGATATCATGCTATTTGACGTAGCGAAAGAAAATACGTATATCGCTACATATAGACCGGAGTTTACGCATGAAAATAGAACGATAAAATTTGAATTGAAACCAAATAAATAAAGAAACACATTGGATTATCCAATGTGTTTCTTTATGGTAATAAATTTAAAACGCCCAGTTACCTTTACGGAAGATAGGCTCATGTCTGCCATCAGCAGTAATACCGTCAATATCAAGCTCAGCTGATCCAATCATGAAGTCGTTGTGTGTGATACTAGCGTTTGCGCCGTTTTCAGCAAGTTCTTCTTTAGACATTGTTTTTCCGCCAACTAAGTTAAATGCATAAGCATTTCCGATTGCAAGGTGGCAAGATGCATTTTCGTCAAATAGTGTATTGTAGAATAAAACATTTGTGTTTGAAATTGGTGAGTCATGAGGTACTAAAGCTAATTCTCCTAAGAAGTGAGAACCTTCATCTGTTTCTACTAAATGTTTTAAAGCTTCTTCACCAGCTTCAGCTTTATAGTCTACGATACGCCCGTTTTCAAATGTTAACGTGAAATTATCGATAATATTACCTGCAAATACTAACGGTTTTGTACTAGAAACTTGGCCGTTTACACCTGTTTTAAGTGGCATTGTAAATACTTCTTCAGTTGGAATATTAGCCATAAATGGTACGTTCTTTTCATTTAAGCTACCAGCACCAGCCCATACATGTTTTTCTGGAAGTTCGATTGTTAAATCTGTTCCAGGACCTGTATAGTGAAGAGCTTTATAATGCTTTTCGTTTAAGTAATCCACTTTTGTATGTAATGTTTCATCATGTTCTTTCCATGCTTCTACAGGATTTTCTAAATCAGCACGAGTAGCTTTGAAAATAGCATCCCATAACTTTGCTTCTTGTTCTTCTGGCGCTACGTCAGGGAATACTTTCGCAGCCCATTCTTTCGTAGGAACAGAAATGACACACCAACTTACTTTATCTGCTTGTACGTAATCACGGTATACTTTCATTGCTTCTCCAGCTACTTTATGAGCTGTTGCAATACGCGATGCTTCTACACCTTTTAATAAATCAGGGTTTTCTGCATAGATAGACATAAATGCAGCGCCTTCTTTTGCTAATTCTTCACGAGCATGTGCTTTCCAAGATGGAAATTCAGCGAAAGCTTCTTCAGGAGCTAGATCGAACTTTAAGCGTGTTAACGTCTCATCATTCCAATCTACATATACGTGTTTTGCACCAGATTTATATGCTTTTTCTGTAACGAGGCGTACAAATTGTACAGCTTCAAGAGGTGCACTAATTGATAAAGTTTGTCCAGGTTGAATATTAACACCAACATTAACTGCAAGAGCAGCATATTTCTCTAACGTTTGTTCAAATGACATATGTATAATCTCCTTTAATTTGAAAGATTTCTTACTATATATAATACAAGAAAATTCTAAAAATATATATAAATATAAAGTAAAAAGAGAGCTCAAAATGTATTGAGCCCTTATATTTACTTAATTGAAGAAGCAAACTGCTCTACAGTCGTTGTATGGTGTATACGAACGCGCTTCATCTTTAACAATTCATCAGGTTCACCCTTCGTAATGAATTGCCCAGGCTTTGTCGTCGTCGCAAATTGATAATACTTCTTCGTTTCTGTAACAACCTTATCATCTACATGACCGAATGGATAAGCAATCGCGATAACAGGCTTACCTGTTATTTTTTCTAGTTTTTCTTTTGAACCTTTTAACTCTTCCTCATAGTTTGTAATTTTCGGTAAGTCTGCATGTGTTGCAGTATGAGATTGCACCGAGAAAATGCCGGAATCAACCATTTCTTTTATTTCAGAAGTAGACAATGCTCCTTCTACATCAACGTTATCAACAATCATATATTCTGTTGCTGCCGGTTTAAAAGTATCATCTTTTAGCTTTTGTAAAACGCGAAATGCATTCATATTATTTTTCATACCGTCATCAAATGTAACGAAAATCGGCTTATTTACTTTATTTATATCGCCCCAGCGTTCAAACGTTAACAGCGTATAACCATTGTCCTTTAAATGTTTCATTTGTGCTTCAAAGTTAGCTGGTGATACGAATAAGTCTTTAATACCTTGACCATGATAATCATCAATTGCGTGATACATAAGAACAGGAACCTTTTGTTCGAAAGTAATAGTAGATTTCGTAAGCGGGATTGTTTTCCCATCTTCTTTCATTCCTGTTGCTTCAATTTGGAACTCACCGCGTTTTCCTTCAAATTCCTTTATATCAAAAGGAAGTGTGAATTGCTTCTCTTTTTCTTTAGAAGAAAAAGATTTAGCACTTTCCTTGCCATCAGCTGTGCGCCAAATTTTATATTGTACTTCAGTTAAATTATCTTTTATATCTGTCATATGAATAGTAGTGTCTGTAGATTCGTATGTGATGGGAGTATAAGAAATTTTACCTTGTTCTTGTACAGTCTCTTTTTGTTTAGCTACTTCTTGAACCTTTTTCTCTTTTTTAGGTTCTTGGCTTACATTGCTAGTATTGCAGCCTGCTAGAATGGCAGACGTACATAAAGCAATTGCTGCGTATTTTCTCATGAAAATCACCTTCTATTGTGTAGTATGTTGCATATTGACATTAAAATCCCCACCGCTATAAGAGTGGTGGGGATATACCCTTGTTCATCATATCATTTGAAGAAAATGAGGGGAATATGATTTTTAGGAGGCTATTAAGGTAATAGATTAGTGACTTTGAATAGATGTATTTTTTTGTTTCTTATTAGAATTAATAATGATATAACCAACTACAAAGATAAGAGGAATAATGAAGACATAGATAGGCATTCCCCATACATAATAGCTTTTCAGCGTTAAGACTAGTAAATGTAAGAAATCGAAAATTGCGTGGGCTTTCATAATATCCTCCAATGTTTTTTGAAAATTATAACATTTTAAGCTTGTTATTTGTATAATTTGGAAAGTAATTTAAGCTAATTTTAAAGTAAGAAGAAGACTTATTGATATGCAATTTTGCATACAGATATGGATTTTATTAAAATATAAAGATTTTATACTATAATAAAAACCGCTATAAAACTAAGTAAGAATAATGTATGGAGTGGAGAATAGAAATGAAATATAAAAAAATAATATATATCTTTTTCATATCACTATTTATAGTTGGTTGCCAAAGTGAAGTGAGTAAAGCGAATAGTGTGGAAGAGTATATTCCATCGCATCTTATGAATGCGGAAGTGACGGCGGATATTATGACACTAGAGATGGATCGTGATACACGTAAAAAAGTAGAGGTTATTACTAAAAAGATGAGTGATCATGTGAAGAATGATAAAGAGTGGTACGTAAACTACATATCAGGGCATATAGATAAACAGGTGAAGCCGTATCATCCTAACTTTGGTATTACAGAAGAAGAATATAACTTTTTTAGAAACGCCGTTGAGAATAGTAGTTTATCTAATACAAGTGATGGAAAACTTCAATTTAAGCAAAAAAGTAACCATGAAATTGAAATTGTTTCAAGTAGAAACCTAGAACTATTCCAGCATCTAGTAATTGATACAGAGAAGAATATAATAAAAACTTCTTTTGGAGAATGTCAGTATGTTGGAGAAATAAAGCCATCTTCAGAAAAAAGAATATTAGGTCGAGTAAATGGAAAACAATGGATGTTACAAAAAGAAAATTTAATCTATTTATTCTCTTTAGGAAAGCTTGAAGGAGAAGATAAATCTGTTATGGTTATTTCAGTAAAAGGCATACACGAAGGAAAACTTATTAGTAACGAGGAAGTAGTCGAATTCCGTTCGATTTCATAAAGAATCAAAAAAATCACCTTACTCGTTAAAGTAAGGTGATTTTTTATTAAATAAACAATCCAGCGATTGTTGCAGATAAAATAGAAGCAAGTGTTGATGCAAATAGCATTTTCCAACCAAATTTAGAAACAACGCTTCCTTGTTTTTCAGAAAGGGCACGGATTGTACCAACGATTGCACCAATTTGGCTAATACTTGCGAAGCTAATTAAGAATACTGTAACGATTCCAACTGTACGTGGAGCTAATGTTGTAGCTGTGTCTTTTAAATCAAGGATTGCTACAAACTCGTTTAAAACAATCTTCGTACCCATAATACCACCAGCTGGGATAATATCTTGAGTTGGAATACCCATTAAGAATGCGAATGGAGAAAGTACGTAACCGAAGATTTGTTGTAAAGTAACAGCATGTCCCATTGCGCCTGAAGCTGCACTAATTACGTAGTTTACAACTTCCATCACACCGATAAAGGCGATCATTAATGCGGCAACGATACCAGCTACTTTTAAACCATCAAGCGCACCGTTAATCATTGCGCCGATAAAGCTGTCTCCGAATAGAGTTCTATCAAATTTTTGAATCACTTCATCTTCTTTTTTCGTATCAACTGGTGTTAATAACGAACAAACGATTAAGCTTGAGAATAAGTTTAGCGGAAGAGCTGCTAGTACGTATTTTGCATCTAACATCATTACGTATGATGCTGTAACAGAAGCAGAAACGGAGCTCATCGCAGAACAACAAATGATAAACATACGATTTTTATTGAAATGCTGTAAATCGTTTTTAATGACGATTAACGCTTCACTTGAACCGAAGAATACAGAGTTTACTGCGTGGAATGACTCAACGCGCGGCAAACCAGTAATTTTTGAAATTGCACCGCCGACAACACGAACGATGAATGGTAAAACACCTAAATAACTAAAGATTGAAAGTAGTGCTGAGAAAAATACGATAATTAATAATACGTTTAAGAAAAAGACAAAATCTCTGTGAATTCCATTAAAGAGAAAATCGACACCTGTCGTACCAAGTTTAATTAGTTTGTTGAAAACTTTACTAATGAAAATAATGATTTGTTGACCAATCTTTGTAGCAAACATAAACCAACCGATTAAAATTTGGAAACCAATCATAATTGCAATTGCACGGAAGTTGATTTTACTTTTGTTGTTTGACAAAGCAAAACATAAACCTAACACGGCAAGAATACCGATAATGCTCATTACATATTGCATGTAGTTGCCCCTTTCAGAAGTTCGTATAAAGTTTGTACATAAAACGTTCGTTATATTACTAAAAATAAAAGAACGAGGTTTTATGTCATACGTAAGATGTCTGACCTTTTAGAAAAATAAAAATAAAAAAAGACCCATATGGATTCACTTTCATCTATGAGAGAAAGCTAATCAATATGAGTCCTTTTTTACGCATAGGCTAATATTCATTAGTTTTCCCCATAGTCCAGCAATTTAAGGTTGCCGGGTAGAAACTCTCGATCCATATTATCAAGTATATATGAGGTAACATCGTCCGTATTAAATTAGTAGTAGCGTAACATTAACAGAGAAGTATCGTCAATAGCTTTTTTTCTTCCAATAGAAAAAGACCATATAAGTATGATAAAATGTAACGCAGTGTTATGAAAAAGAGAGGTCGGAAAATGAGTACTAAAATGACGCCACCAGTTGAGAAAAACGAGTTTATAGATGTAGTATTTGAAGATTTAACACATGATGGTGCCGGTGTTGCGAAAGTAAAGGGCTATCCTATTTTCGTTAAAAACGGATTACCAGGTGAAGAAGCGCAAATTAAAATTATTAAAGTGAAGAAAAACTTTGCATTTGGTCGTTTAATGAAGCTTCATACAGAAAGTCCATATCGTAAAGATGCTGAATGCCCAGTATATAATCAGTGCGGCGGTTGTCAGCTTCAGCACTTAACTTATGAAGGACAATTACAAGCGAAAGAAAAACAAGTACGTGACGTTATGCAGCGTATCGGAGGACTAGGTGATGTTCCTGTTCATCCTGTACTTGGCATGAAGAACCCGTGGGTATACCGCAATAAAGCACAAGTACCAATCGGAGAACGTGAAGGTGGGCTTGTAGCTGGTTTCTATCGCCAAGGAACGCATGACATCATTAATATGGAATCATGCTTAATTCAGGCAGAAGAAAACGATACATTAATTCAAGAAGTAAAACGTATTTGTGAAAAGCACGGTATCACTGCGTATAACGAAGAGCGTAACAAAGGAACACTTCGTCACGTAATGGCTCGTTACGGACAAGTAACAGGGGAAATTATGCTTGTCTTCATTACGCGTACAGCGGAATTGCCAAACAAAAAAGCAATCGTTGAAGAAATTGCAGCAAAATTCCCAGAAGTAAAATCAATCGTTCAAAACGTAAATACGAAGCGTACAAACGTAATTTTCGGAGATAAAACGACAGTACTGTACGGATCAGAATATATTTATGACTTTATCGGTGACATTAAATTTGCGATTTCAGCACGTTCATTCTATCAAGTAAACCCAGAACAAACGAAAGTGCTATACGATAAAACGTTAGAATACGCAAAATTAAATGGTAACGAAACAGTAATCGATGCCTATTGCGGAATCGGATCAATCTCGTTATTCCTAGCGCAAAAAGCGAAAAAAGTGTACGGCGTTGAAATCGTCCCAGAAGCAATCGAAGACGCAAACCGAAACGCAGCACTAAACAACATGACAAACGCTGAATTTGGCGTAGGAGAAGCAGAAGTAGTCATTCCAAAATGGTACAAAGAAGGCGTAATCGCCGACACAATGGTCGTAGATCCACCGCGTAAAGGCTGTGACGAAGCATTACTAAACACAATCATCGACATGAAGCCAAACCGCGTCGTATACGTATCGTGTAACCCAGCAACATTAGCACGTGACTTAAAAGTACTAGAAGAAGGCGGATATAAAACACAGGAAGTACAGCCTGTTGATATGTTCCCGCATACGACTCATGTGGAGTGTGTGGCTTGGCTTAAGTTAGTATAATAGGAAAGCAGTTGATATAGGAAAATCTATATCATCTGCTTTTTGGTTTACAAAAATACCATTCATAAGCGATTTTAGTTAAAATAAATATTGCTGATTTTCACAAATTATAAATTGAGATTTTGAAATTGTATTCATAGTGAGAGGATTTGAATTTGAAATGATAGATAATTTTTGGCGTGAATTACCACGACCATTTTTCGTACTTGCACCAATGGAAGATGTGACAGACGTTGTTTTCCGTCACGTAGTAAGTGAGGCTGGTCGTCCAGATGTATTCTTTACAGAGTTCACAAACTCAGATAGCTATTGTCATCCAGAAGGTATGAAAAGTGTACGTGGTCGTTTAATTTTTACAGAAGATGAACAGCCAATGGTGGCACATATTTGGGGAGATAATCCTGAATATTTCCGTCAAATGAGTATTGGTATGGCAGAGTTAGGATTTAAAGGCATTGATATTAATATGGGCTGCCCTGTACCGAATGTAGCATCAAGAGGAAAAGGTAGTGGTCTTATTCTACGTCCAGACGTTGCAGCAGAACTTATTCAAGCTGCAAAAGCAGGCGGACTACCTGTCAGCGTAAAAACAAGACTTGGCTTTAAAGAGTTAAGCGAGTGGGAAGATTGGTTAACGCACATTTTCAAACAAGATATTGCGAACCTTTCTATTCATTTACGCACAAGAGAAGAAATGAGCCAAGTAGATGCGCATTGGGAACTAATTCCGGAAATTAAAAAATTACGTGACCGTATCGCACCAAATACGTTAATAACAATCAATGGAGACATCCTTGATCGTAAAATGGGACTGGAACTTGCTGAAAAATACGGCATTGATGGCGTAATGATCGGGCGAGGCATCTTCAAAAATCCATTTGCGTTTGAAAAAGAGCCAAGAGAGCATAGCAGTAAAGAACATCTAGATCTTTTAAGACTACAGCTGGATTTACAAGATCAATATGCAGAAGTACTGCCACGCTCAATCACAGGGCTTCACCGCTTCTTCAAAATTTATGTGAAGGGCTTCCCAGGAGCTGCGGAATTGAGAAATCAATTGATGAGTACGAAATCGACCAATGAGGTGCGTGCTTTGTTGGATAAGTTTGAGGATAGTGTTGGTGTTGCTCAGGATAGTGAGACGGTTTAACTTTTAAGCAGTTAAATCATTTCATATGTAGTGTATGACATGAGTGAGTTGAAAATAAGCGTAGAGCTGGAAAAGAACAGTGTATTTGAGAAATCAAAGCACTGTTTTTTTCTTTTAGTTAATGTTAAGAGAGAAATCTTTTTAAAGGCATATAAAAAACACGTAAGAGCTCTGTAGATACAATGATAGAGAAAAGTTCGGGTAAGACTATAAAACATATCTTTAAAATGTTAAAGTATTAATTTAGCGGACAATAACTAAAAGGTTAGATTTAAACATGATAATTTAAAGCACGTTATAGGATAAACTTTAACTGCTGAATAAATAATCAACATTTCAGGAGGAAACCCAATGGCAATGAGCAACAACGATATATTAAAAAGAGTACGATACGCTTTAGATATAAGAGATATAGATATGGTGGAAATCTTTAAACTCGGCGGGATGGAAGTAACGAAAGAAGACGTAGTTGATATGCTTACAAAAATAAAGAGAGCTCCTCAGCATGAAGCTGAAGATGCGGATGTAATCGAAGATGAGTACGTAAAAACACGCGATATGATGATGTTAGAGGCATTTTTCAATGGATTTATTACTTTAAAAAGAGGAAAGCAAGATCCGAAACCAGGGCAGCCTGCACCTGTACAGAGTAAGGAGAGTGCCAATAACCTTCTTCTAAAGAAAATGAAAATCGCACTATCTTTAACGAGTGAGGATGTACTTGATATATTAGATAGCGTAGGCGTTACGGTAACAAAAGGAGAGTTAGGCGCTCTATTAAGAAAAAAAGGTCATAAAAATTACAAAGAGTGCGGCGATAGATACGCAAGGAATTTCATTAAGGGATTAGGTGTAAAGTATAGAGGATAATGAGTTCGTTAAAGCAGTAAATGATATAATAGGTAGAGTAGGACGTTTGTATCCTACTCTTTTTTATTTGTAAAATAATACGCTAGGTGATGAAATGGTACATACATATTTAGGTGAGACAATTAATTTTCATATAACTTATAAGAAGAAAAAGTCCGTGCGTCTTTTTGTAGATTCGTATGGAAATGTGGAAGTGCAGGCTCCGAAAGGGACACCTGTTGAATACTTAGTCCAGTTGCTAGAGGAGAAGTGGGATTGGATTCAGACAACTCGTAAGGAAATGGCGGAGCGAGCGCATGGACCACAGGAAAAGGATTATGATCAAGGAGAGGGCTTTTTGTATTTAGGGAATACGTATCCGATACAGATTTCCCAAGATGCAAGCATTGAGCAAGACAATGCGATTTTTGAAGGGGATAAGTTACATATTTATGTAAAAGAGCTAAAGGATGAGAAAATACAGCAAGCTTTAAAACGATTTTACTATAAGCAGTGTAAATCTTTAGTAGAGAAGAGTATTAAAGCGCATCAAAGTAATTTCAAAACAAAACCACGTTCTATTCGTATTACAGATAGTAGTCGTACTTGGGGTACTTGCGATTCGAATTTACAACTAACATTCAATTGGAAGCTAGCAATGGCACCACAGCGAGTAATTGACTATGTAGTCGTTCATGAAATGTGTCATATGGTTCATTTAAATCATGATCGCTCTTTTTGGCGTCTTGTCGGGAAGATAATGCCTGATTATAAGGAAATGGAGAACTGGTTAGCTTTATCTAGTTGGAAGATGACGGTTTAGGAAGGGATATCAATTTTTGTCGGTAAATCGATATTTCTTGTCGAATCGTTGATATATTGTAAGTTTTGATAGATATATTTTAAAAATCGTTGATATATTGTGAGTTTTGATAGATATATTCGAAAAATCGTTGATATAATTTCATTTACTACAGGATTGTTCAACAAATCGAAAAGAGGAGATGCCACAAGGGACATCTCCTCTTTTCGAGTATATAGATTATCGTCCAAACTTCACAACAAATTCTTCATCAACTTTCTCCATCTCATACCCACGATACCCCTCCGAAAGCAAAGCCTGCTGTCCACTAGCATCACTCATTAGAATACTTTGAACATCCGTCCAATCTCTTTCATTATCTCCGCGCAATTTCTTCACAAAAACATACCGCAGACTATCACCATATTTTTCCTTCAACACAGCAATCTCCATCCCTTGCGCAAATTTATCCTTCAAACTCGGGATGTTAAAAGGAGCAACGGTGCAGCATACATAATCATATTTGCTATCTTCTTTTTGCAATTCGTCCATGATGACGTTTGCTAATATTTTTTGCATACCATTTCCTCGGCAGTTCGGATGAACGTTTGAGATTTCTTGATAGATGACGCGGTGTAGTTCACTTTCTGGCAAACCAATATCAAGCCCTAAATGTTCATCATCGATAGGCGGGACGAGTAGAGCGCGAAATGCGATGAGTTCGTTTTCGATAAAAGCACCGATCATCATGCCGTTTCCTTTTAGAATGTATTGAAATTCTTCTTGTGAGAGTGGTTGTAAACGACTTTTATCTTCTAGTGCTTCAACTACAATGTTTTGTAGTGATAAAATTTGTTCGATGTGCTCTAGTGATAGTAATGTAACGTGAAATGATTCGTTATTTTGTTTTAATGTTCCTTCGTATAGAACCGTCATATGATAGTCCTCCTTTAGCGTACAACGTCTTGAAAGACGGTTAGTTCTTGTAGTGTATCTTCGTTTATTTCAATGCCGAGTCCCGGCTTTTCGTTTAAGCGAATGAATGGTACATCGTAATGTAAGTTTCCAATGTCTTTCGTGAATTTTAATGGTCCTGTTAGCTCTACGCTCGTAATGATTTTCTTTGAGAAAGCGACATGGAATCCTGCGGAAGAGGCAACAGAGGATTCGACCATTGATCCCACTTGGCATTCAATGCCGGCCATTTCAGCTTGATGAGCGAGCTTTACAGCTGGATATATGCCGCCGCATTTCATTAGTTTTATATTCACTTTATCGGCAGCTTCTAATTTAATAATTTGGCGCATTTCACGAGAACTTTTTAGTCCTTCATCAATCATAAGCGGGAGATCTGTTTTAGAACGAATATGAGCCATGGCATCAATATCGTCCGCGATAACAGGTTGTTCAATCCAGTCAATGTTTAAATGTCCTAATGAACGCAGTGCTGTTAATGTGTTCGCGCTATTTTTCCAGCCTTGGTTTACATCAATGCGAATAGCGATGTCATTTCCTACACGTTCTCGTACAGTTTCAATACGTTTCACATCTTCTTTTACATTCGTACCAACTTTCATTTTGAAAGATTGGTAACCTTTTTGAATCATAGAAGCAGCTTCTTCAGCCATATCTTCAGGATCGGCAATACTTAAAACGTGAGTGACAGGGAATTCTTCATGATAGCGCCCACCAATTAATTGATATACAGGTTGATTTAGTTTTTTGCCCATTATATCAAAACAAGCAATATCAATTGCGGCTTTCGCTGTTGGAACACCGTAAATTGTATTGTCCATCATGTCGTGTATTTTTTCGATATTCATTGGATTTTTCCCGATTAGAGCAGGGGTTAGCGTATGTTTTAAAGTATGGAAAGTACTTTCCCATGATTCACCTGTGACGTGATCATCAGCAACGCCTTCACCGTAACCGATAATACCTTCATCTGTTTCCATTTTGACGATAATAGAGGGCATATCAGAATAAGAGCCATAACTAATAACAAACGGACTGCGAAGCGGTAAACGAATTGCGTAAAGATGAATAGCTGTAATTTTCATTGAATAGAAACTCCTTCCTGTTTTACAATAGTTTTATACATTTGATATAGTTGACGTTAAATAGTCGTTAATTAATGATAAGGAGTTAGAGAAAATGATGATAAAAATTGCAGTTGTCGGTTCAAAGGAGTTTATGGATAACCTTTTTCCTATTGCTCAAAAATTAGAAGGAATAGAAATTGATTCCTATATTTACCTTCATCCGGCAGAATCTTCTGAACTATTAAAGTGTCTAAAGCCTTGTGATGTCATCTTTTTCTCAGGTGCTTTACCTTATTATATGGCAAAAGAAGTAAGAGAACAATTACGAATTCCAAGTACATACTTACAGCAAGACGAGACAACTGTCGCATCTTCCATTCTTTCTATCATGTATCATCAAAGTATTCAACCACATAACATTTCCATCGATTTAGTAGACCGCTCGTTTATTACAAATGTGTTCCATGATATCGGTATAAAAGAAAGTCCGCAAGTGTTGGATTATGAAAATATGCTGTGGAGTAAAGATGAAATAAATAGAGTTATCGATTTTCATGTAGCTAAATATCAATCTGGAGAAGCTCATTTAGCTTTAACTAGTATTCACGCTGTTTACGACGAGCTTCAAAAAATGGGTGTTCCTTCAGAGCGTATGATTGATCCAGCACAATCCATTATACATGGGCTAAAAGATGCAAAAATAAAAGCTGAGTTAGCAAAAAGCTATTCAGCTACTGTTGGTACTTGTATTATTTCGTCCTTAGAATTACGAACGAGTTTGCTTGAAAAACTAGATGTCATTTCAAAAGAACTACGTGGTTCATTTAAACAAGTGGATGAAATGACATGCATTTTGTATACAACTCGTGGTGATATCGAATCAATTATTAAAACAAATGCGATAGATAACTTGTTTGCGAGTGTAGAAGGAACGATAGCTATTGGATTTGGTTATGGAAAAACCGTGAAAGAAGCGGAGCAAAATGCAAAAATTGCTCAAAGTTTTGCAAAGAATAATCCAATAGATCGTTGTTTTTATATACTAACAAGTGATAAAGATTTGTTTGGTCCATTCCCGAAAGAACAGAGAGTACAAAGTTTGAAAAATGATAATCCGGAACTAATGAAAATAGCGAAGGAAACGAAGCTTAGTCCGGCCAACTTGTCAAAAATTAT
Source organism: Bacillus sp. AFS012607 (assembly GCF_002558005.1). NCBI lineage: Bacteria > Bacillati > Bacillota > Bacilli > Caryophanales > Bacillaceae > Bacillus > Bacillus sp. AFS012607. The sequence continues at coordinate 158,608 of NZ_NTVM01000009.1, read as the reverse complement.
TCAATTTAGTCAATCGCATCCGTCATTGAAATTTACAGCAGCTGACCTTTCTGAGTACTTACAAGTGACTCGAAGATCGACAGAAAGGTTGTTAAAGAAATTAGTTGATTACGGGTATGCTCATATTTGCGGCGAGGAAATGCCCTATCAACAAGGGCGACCTCGCGCACTATATGAACTGAATTTACCGCTATTTTTAAGCTTCTAGTTGAGCTTTTTGTTTCTTTAGCAGTTCTGCTTTTTCAATGTCTGATAGTTTTACAATTGTGAAACCTGTTATACCATAAATGATTGAGATAATAGGTACGATGAAATTCAAAATAGCATAAGGAGCATATTCAAATGCACCTACGCCAAGTGTAGCGAGAATAAATACACCGCACGTATTCCAAGGAACGAAGACAGAAGTTAATGTTCCGCCATCTTCTAATGCTCTGGATAAGTTTTTTGAATGTAGTCCTTTTTCTGTGTATGCATTTGCGTACATTCTTGAAGGGACAACAATTGAAATATATTGTTCAGAGCAAGTAAGGTTTGTTGCAAAACAAGATGCGATAGTAGAAGCGATAAGCCCTTTTGCTGATTTCGCTAACTTTAAAATTTGATTTACAATTGAGCGAAGAATACCTGTATGTTCTAATACTCCTCCGAAAGTCATAGCGACAATTGTCATAGAGACTGTATTCATCATCGAATCTAAGCCACCGCGGTTAAATAGTTCGTCTACTAGCTTGTTTCCAGTGTCTATAACAAATCCAGCTTGGAGTGCACCGACAGATGCTGAGACAGAACCACCTTGAATAAAGACTTGTGATAAGAATCCTAAAATAATACCGACGAGAATGGCTGGTATGGCAGGAACCTTTTTAGCGACCAATACCATAACGGCTACGGGTATAATGAGTAGGAAAGGTGAGATAACAAAGTTTTGTTGCAATACTTGTAACGTTTGATCGATGCTCTTCGCATCAATATTGTTAGCGCCGAAGCTTCTTCCTAAGACCGCGTATACGATAAGAGTAATAATTAAACCGGGAACTGTAGTAAATAACATATGACGAATGTGTGCGAATAAATCTGTATTTGTTAATCCTGCGGCTAAGTTAGTTGTATCTGAAAGCGGTGACATTTTATCGCCAAAATAAGAGCCTGAAATAATGGCACCAGCAACCATTGGAGCTGGAATTCCCATACTTAGGCCAATTCCCATTCCAGCAACACCAATTGTACCCATTGTAGACCAAGAGCTACCAATCGCTAATGCAACGATAGAACAAATGACAGTAATGGAAACTAAAAATAGTGATGGAGTTAAAAGTTTTAAACCGTAATAAATCATCGTTGCGACAATTCCACCGCCAATCCAAGCACCAATTGTTAAGCCAACAAGAATAATAATGACGATAGCGGGTAATGCAAGACGAATCCCTTTATACATTGCTTCTTCAAGATCATTCCATTTGTAACCGTAACGCCAAGCGACAATAGAAGCAACGGTTGTACCGATAATAAGTGGAACGTGAGGGCTTTGTTTTAATACAACAATTGTAACCATCATAACTGCAACGGTAATGATAATAGGGATAATCGCTATTCCAAAAGGTATTTCTTTTTTCATAAAGTTCCTCCTTGTTACGTATGTTTGTTTGTATTTTTAGAATTGTCGTAAAATAGACGTTTATTAGGTTATGATAACTAAAAGTTTATGTAAGCGTCAACATAAAAACAGAAAATAAGGAATGTTCTATCGTTATGAAGTGAGTTGTCGATCGTATTTAAAAATAAACAATTGACTTTTTTCTTAAAATTCAATATGTTCATAAAAACATCTGTTTTTCATAAGTATAATTAACCTGATGGTTTATAATTTGGGAAGGAGACTGGAACGTTGAAAACATTAGAACTACAAGAGCGCTTAACGGAGATTTTTCAGCATTTACACGAAAACCCTGAAGTAAGTTGGAAAGAATATGAAACGACAGCGTATATTACTGACTTTTTAAAAGAAGAAGGAATTTCATATAGAACATTTGATGATTGTCCAGGTGTAATTGCTGAGATTGGAGGCGGGAATCCAGTTATTGCGATTCGTGCTGATATGGATGCACTTTGGCAAGAAGTAGATGGAGAATTTAAAGCGAACCATTCATGTGGTCATGATGCTCATATGACCATTGTAATGGGAGTTATTTTACAATTGAAAAATATGAGATGGAAAAGTGGTACGGTTAGGTTTATTTTTCAGCCGGCAGAAGAGAAGGGTAATGGTGCTTTGAAGATGGTGGAGAAAGGTGCTGTAGATGATGCTGATTTCTTATTTGGTGTCCATCTAAGACCGATTGAAGAACTATCTTTGAAACAAGGAGCCTCATCTATTCGCCATGGAGCAGCTGGATTTTTAGAGGGGATGATTCATGGGGAGGATGCACACGGGGCGAGACCACACCAAGGTGTGAATGCAATTGATGTCATTTCCATGATTAATATCGGTTTGAAAAATATTTGGTTGCCACCGCAAAGTTCCTATTCAGTAAAAATGACGAGATGCCAAGCTGGTGGCGATAATTTAAATATCATTCCGGGAAATGGTCATTTCAGTTTAGATGTAAGAGCAGAGAGTAATATACTATTAGAAGAATTAAAGGAAAAGATTGAGCATGTAATAGAATCAGCTGCATCGATGGGGTCGAAAACTTCATATGAATGGATGGATCTTGCACCAGGAGCAGAGGTTTCCGAAGAAGCAGAGCGCTTTATGCGTAAAGGTATTATCGAAGTGTATGGGGAAGAGAGATGTACGGGATCTCTCTATACGACAGGAAGCGATGATTTCCATTATTACACAGTGAAAAGACCACATTTAAAAGCTGTCATGCTTGGACTAGGAGCAGACCTACAACCTGGATTACACCATCCGTATATGAGGTTTGATCATAGTTGTATTATGGATGGAGTAGAAATATTGAAACAAACTGTATTGAAAGTGTTAGAAGACAGGGGCTAGAGAGCTCCTGTTTTTTTGTCGTGGATTGTCGGTAAATCGATATATTTGAAAAATCGTTGATATATTTGAAGTTACGATAGATATATTAAGAAAATCGTTAATATAATTTCACGTACCTATTAATTTGATTAAAAATGAATCTCCAGTACATGGTGTATAATAATAAGTACCATTTTTTAATAGGAGAAAACGAATGAACGAACAATATTACGATGCAGTTTTACATATAAAAACAGTCGGTGAGCAAAAGGGGTTTAACAAGTCTATGCATTATCACCGCTATGAACCGACGCCCTATAGCGGATTAGATGAGTTACTGAATCAATATGAAATACGAAGTAGCGACCGAATTGTAGACTTTGGGTGCGGAAAAGGAAGATTAAACTTTTATATGCATCATAAATGTGGTGCATCAGCAGTTGGAATTGAAATGAATGAAGAGTTTTATAAAGAAGCGATGGATAATCGAGATCGTTATGCAAGAAAGGTAAGAAACGGTAAAGATAAAATTGATTTTGAATGTTGTTTAGCGCAGGAATATGAAATTGATCCGCGTGATAACCGGTTTTATTTCTTTAATCCATTTTCTGTACAAGTGTTTATGAATGTAGTAAATAACATTTTGCTTTCGGTAGAAGAGGCGGAGAGAGAAGTCGATATTATTTTATACTATCCTTCTGAAGATTATATTTTCTTCTTGGAGAATCAGACAGCGTTTGAGTTGAAGCGGGAAGTAAGGTTGCCAGGGGCTTATGAGAAGAATGGGAATGAGAGGTTTTTAGTTTATAGATTGGAGTGCTAATGTATGGGGGCTTGGGGAGTAGCGATATTATCAGATGATATTGCTAAAGATATTCAGTTAATTTATAAGGACTTATTAGGAAATGAATATTCAAATGAAGAAGCAAGTAGGGTTGTAATTGATGAATACCAGACTGAACTAGATGATGAAGAGATACTTGTTTTTTGGTTAGCATTTGCTTATATACAATGGAAGTTAGGAAGGCTTCAAGACAATGTTAAACATGAGGCATTGCAAATAATAGAGAGCGGCGCAGATTTAGCACGCTGGGAAGAAGAACATACATTACAGAGAAAACGTGAAGTAGTGTTAAATAAACTTAGAGAACAGTTACATTCTCCGCAGCCACAAGCTAAAAAAATACCGAAGAGATTTATAGCAAATACTTCTTTAAAAGCAGGTGATGCTGTTAGTTATGAATTAGTGTCGGGGAAGTATATTATTCTGAAAGTCATCGAGATTATTGAAGAATGGTATGGGGATCGATATCCTCTATTTGAAATATGTGATTGGGAAGGGAAAGAGATTCCTTCAAAAGAACAAATTGACCAATTAGACTTAAAGAAAAGAATTTATGAAGATGGAAAGCAGGAAATAATTAAGCTTGCTATTTATCCTTCAGGAAAAAGAGATAACCCAGAAAAAAGAATACAAGTAGTAGCAGAAGATGTAAATGTAGTATTAGATATAGAACCACCATATGATTTAATATGCTGGAAGGAATTTGACGAACATTTGGATACAATGTAATAAAAAAGACGCGCTACCTATTGGTAGCGCGTCTTTTTTATTAGTTACGAATTAAGTAATCAAATGCACCTAAAGCTGCGTTTGCACCTGAACCCATAGAGATGATGATTTGTTTGTACGGATTATTTGTACAGTCACCTGCAGCAAACACTCCTGGTACGTTTGTAGCGCCGTGCTTGTCTGTTACGATTTCACCGCGAGCGCGTTCAACTGTTTCGCCTAACCAGTCTGTGTTTGGCACAAGACCGATTTGTACGAATACACCTTGTAATTCAACGTGATGAACTTCTTCAGTTTCACGATCGATGTAAGAAATACCGTTTACTTTATCAGTACCAGTAATTTCTTTCGTTTGAACGTTTTTCAGAACAGTTACGTTTGGTAAGCTGTTAAGACGCTCTTGTAATACAGCATCAGCTTTTAATTCTGGCATGAATTCAAGAACAGTTACGTGCTTAACAATACCTGCTAAGTCGATAGCTGCTTCAATACCAGAGTTACCTCCGCCGATAACTGCTACGTCTTTTCCAGTGAATAATGGACCGTCACAGTGTGGGCAGTATGCTACACCTTTATTTTTGAACTCAGCTTCACCCGGTACGCCAACGTTACGCCAGCGAGCACCTGTTGAAACGATTACGCTCTTACTTTTCAGAATAGCGCCGTTTTCAAGTTCCACTTCAATAAGTTCTTTTTTCTCTAAACGTTTCGCACGTTGTAGATTCATTACATCGATATCGTATTCTTTTACGTGCTCTTCAAGACTTGCTACTAGCTTAGGACCTTCAGTCTTTTTTACGCTGATGAAGTTCTCAATGCCCATAGTATCCATTACTTGACCACCGAAGCGCTCAGCAACGATACCAGTGCGGATGCCTTTACGTGCTGCGTAAATTGCTGCACTTGCACCAGCAGGGCCGCCACCAACAACAAGAACATCGTATGGATCTTTATCAGAAAGCTCTGATGCATCTGGACCGTTACCCATTTTAGCTAAAATTTCTTCAAGTGTCATACGACCGCTTCCGAAAGATTCGCCGTTTAGGTAAACAGTTGGTACTGCCATGATGTCTTTGCTTTCTACTTCCTCTTTGAATGCAGCGCCATCAATCATAGTATGTGTAATACTAGAGTTAAGAACGCTCATTACGTTAAGAGCTTGTACAACATCAGGACAGTTATGACAACTTAGGCTGATATAAGATTCAAAATGATATTCGCCTTGAATGTTTTTAATTTGATCGATTAATTTTTGTTCAACTTTTGGAGCGCGTCCACTTACTTGTAGTAAAGCTAACACTAATGATGTAAATTCGTGTCCTAATGGAATACCAGCGAATACGACACCAGTGTCTTCACCAGGGCGGTTTACGCTAAAGCTTGGTGTTCTCTCTAATTCAACTTTTTCTACTGTAATCTTAGATGACATAGTAGCTAATTCGTCTACTAGAGCTAACATATCTTTAGATACGTTATCGTCTCCTGCGCTTACTTTAAGTAAAATATCGTTCTCCATTAACTGAAGGTATTGGGATAGTTGTGTTTTTATATCTGCATCTAGTATCATTTTGATCGAACTCCTTAGATTTTGCCTACAAGGTCAAGGCTTGGTTTAAGTGTTGCAGAACCCTCTTGCCATTTAGCTGGGCAAACTTCACCTGGGTTGTTACGTACGTATTGAGCAGCTTTAATTTTGTTAACAAGAATGCTTGCGTCACGGCCGATACCGTCAGCATTGATTTCCATAGATTGGATAACGCCGTCTGGATCGATGATGAATGTACCACGAGCAGCAAGACCTTCTTCTTCCATTAAAACGTTGAAGTTTGTAGTGATTGTTCGAGTTGGGTCACCGATCATGATGTACTCGATTTTGCCGATAGTTTCTGAGCTATCATGCCATGCTTTGTGAGTGAAGTGAGTGTCTGTAGATACAGAGTATACTTCAACGCCTAAGTCTTTTAGAGTTGCATATTGGTTTTGTAAGTCTTCAAGTTCAGTTGGGCAAACGAATGTGAAGTCAGCTGGGTAGAAACAAACTACACTCCATTTTCCTTTTAAACTTTCGTCAGTAACTTGGATAAATTCTCCATTATGGTAAGCATTAGCTTTAAACGGTTTTACTTCTGTGCCGATTAATAACATGTTAAAATTCCTCCTAAATGTTGGTTTGAGCATCAAAAAATAGTGTGCTCATAAAATATATTTTTTAATTAACTATAATAATTCTAATTCGATATTAATTATCATATAGAATTGGTTATTTTGTCAAGCGAATAAACCAACTTTATTCCAATTTAATTAATATTTATTCTCAATTAAGGCTATCAGGGAATAGAAAGGTAATTTTAAGTCTATAAATTTTAGATGAGTGTTTGAAAAGTTTAGTGTGTATGTTAGAGATAGTGTGTATGTTAGAGATAGTGTGTAAGTTTAATTTTTTAGGAAGGAAATATTTCTTAGAAGTTGTGGTTTTGAAAAGGAACTGCTTACTTCTATTTTACAAAGAATTTTGTGATAAATAAAATAAAATGAATCGGAAATTTTTTGAACAATTTTTGTCATCTCAAATATATAATTAGGAAGTATATTAAGATGATAGTTAGAAACATTGACTCAAAGTGCTAACAAGATATAATAAAACCTAGATATATCTTTCAAAAAGAAGAATACATATTTATAGGATGAAAAAATTCAACCTATTATTTTTTATAGCTTTTAGAAAACGCTTACAATTAGTGTGGAGGGGAAACCATGTCTAAGTTCACGAAGTATTTTTTAATGGAAGCTAAAGATGTGATTGCATATGTGAAAGAGAAATTGTCTAAGTTTGAACATGCAAAGGAGTTACAGTGTAAAGAAATAGGTGATGGCAATTTAAATTATGTGTTCCGCGTTTGGGATGAAAAAGAGAACATGTCAGTCATCGTAAAGCAAGCTGGGGATACAGCTCGCATTTCAGATGAGTTTAAGTTGTCGACAAACCGTATTCGTATAGAATCAGATGTTTTGCAGTTAGAGGATGAGTTAGCACCCGGACTTGTTCCTAAGGTGTATTTATTTGATAGTGTGATGAATTGTTGCGTAATGGAAGATTTATCGGATCACACAATATTACGTACAGCACTTATAAATCATCAAATATTTCCGAGGCTTGCGGATGATTTAACTACTTTTATGGTAAATACACTTTTATTAACATCGGATGTTGTAATGAATCATAAAGAGAAGAAGGAACTTGTGAAGAATTATATAAATCCTGAATTATGTGAGATTACAGAGGACCTCGTATATTCAGAACCATTTACCAATCATAATAAGCGTAATGAGTTATTTCCGTTAAATGAGGGATGGATTAGGGAACATATTTATAGTGATAAAGAGCTTCGTATGGAAGTAGCGAAACGTAAATTTTCTTTTATGACGAATGCACAGGCATTACTTCATGGTGATTTACATACTGGTTCTGTTTTTGTAAGAGATGATTCTACAAAGGTTATTGATCCTGAGTTTGCTTTTTATGGACCTATGGGATATGACGTTGGGAATGTAATGGCGAATTTAATGTTTGCTTGGGTGAATGCAGATGCAACGATACCACCTGGAGCGGAGAAAGATACGTATATGGATTGGTTACAAACTACGATGGTACAGGTAATTGATTTATTTAAGAAGAAGTTTTTAGATGCTTGGGATATTCATGTGACCGAGATTATGGCGAAGGAAGAAGGCTTTAGCGAAGTATATTTACAATCTGTATTAGAGGATACGGCTGCAGTGACAGGTCTGGAATTAATTCGCCGTATTGTTGGATTAGCGAAAGTAAAAGATATTACTTGTATTGAGAATGAGGAAGCACGTGCTAGAGCGGAGCGAATTTGTCTTCAAGTAGCGAAGAGTTTTATTTTACGAGCGAATCAATATAGAACGGGTGCACGTTTTGTAGAAACGTTAAAAGAACAGTCAATGCACTACGCGAAGTAAGGGGAGAATATGATGGAAGAGCAATTAATACCCATTCAGTGGAAAGATGATGCTTTAGTTTTATTAGATCAAACATTATTACCGAATGAGGTTGTCTATGAATCTTTCAAGACAGCTGAAAGTGTGTGGGATGCCATTCAAGTAATGAAAGTACGAGGAGCACCAGCAATTGGTGTTTCGGCAGCGTACGGTGTGTATTTAGGAACAAAGGAAGTTATTCAAAGTAAGATGGAAGACTTTATAGAGGAAGTCAAAAAGGTATGTGCATATTTGGCAACATCAAGGCCAACAGCAGTAAACTTATTCTGGGCACTTGAAAGAATGGAAGCGGTAGCGACAGAGAACGCGCACTTATCAATCGTCCAGTTGAAAGACAGATTACTAGAAGAGGCAAAAGAGATTCATAGAGAAGATGAAGAAATTAATCGTCAAATTGGAGAGCATGCATTAACATTATTCCATGATGAAATGGGAGTATTAACACATTGCAATGCTGGTGCGTTAGCGACGACTAAGTATGGTACTGCGACAGCACCAATGTACTTAGCGAAAGAAAAAGGATGGGACTTAAAAATCTATTCAGATGAAACTCGTCCTAGGTTACAAGGTTCAACGTTAACAGCATTAGAACTACAGCGAGCGGGAATTGATGTTACTGTCATTACGGATAATATGGCAGCTATGGTCATGTCACAAGGAAAAATCGATGCTGTAATCGTTGGATGTGACCGCGTGGCAGCAAACGGTGATGTAGCAAATAAAATTGGCACATTAGGCGTATCTATTTTAGCTAAATACTACAACATTCCGTTTTATGTAGCAGCGCCAACACCAACAATCGACTTAAAAACACCGACAGGAAAAGAAATTCCGATTGAAGAAAGGGATGCTTCTGAAGTGATTAATCGTTTCGGACAATATTCAGCTCCGAAAGAAAGTAAAGTATATAATCCAGCATTTGATGTTACTCCATATGAAAATGTAACAGCGATTATTACAGAAAAAGGGATTGTAAAGGCACCGTTTACGGAGAATTTAAAAAAGCTATTTCAATAAATAGATAAATATAAAAGTCAGTCATCATAAGCTTCATACTTAGGGGGATGTATATGTTATTACAAAAAGAAAGAGAAGAAATTGTAGCGTATGGAAAGAAAATGATCTCTAGTGGTTTAACAAAGGGGACTGGGGGTAATATTAGTATTTTCAATCGCGAACAAGGTCTTGTTGCGATTAGTCCAAGTGGTTTAGAGTATTATGAAACAAAACCTGAAGATGTAGTTATATTAAACTTAGATGGTGAAGTGGTAGAGGGAGAGAGAAAGCCATCAAGCGAACTAGATATGCATCTTATTTATTATAGAAATCGTGAAGATATAAATGCGCTTGTGCATACACATTCTCCTTACGCAAAGACGATTGCGTCATTAGGATGGGAGCTTCCTGCTGTTTCATATTTAATTGCTTTCGCAGGCCCGAATGTTCGCTGTGCACCGTATGAAACATTTGGTACGAAGCAATTAGCGGATGCTGCTTTTGAAGGCATGATTGATCGTCGTGCTGTGCTACTTGCAAATCACGGTTTAATTGCTGGTGCAAATAATATAAAAATGGCGTTTACTGTTGCAGAAGAGATTGAGTTTTGTGCTCAAATTTATTATCAAACGAAAAGCGTCGGAGAACCGAAGCTTTTGCCAGAAGATGAGATGGAGAATTTGGCGAAGAAGTTTGAAGGGTATGGGCAGCAGTAGAATGAAACAAAAACACCCTCAAGAAAAGATCTTGAGGGTGTTTTTTACGCTTTCTTAAGCAACAAATACATAAAGTAAGGAGCCCCAATTAAAGCAACGACAATACCTGCTGGGATGCCGTTAGGTTCAACGATGTTTCGGCCAATTGTATCTGCTAATAGCAATAGCCATCCGCCGATTAAAACGGCAATAGGCATGAAAATTTGATGTCTTGGACCTACTAAAGATTTCGCGATATGAGGAGCCATTAGTCCGATAAAGCTAATTCCTCCTGTTACGGAAACAGCTGCAGCTGCAAGCGCAACGGCTGCAACTAATAAGTATCTGCGTTCTTTTTCAATTTCAATTCCAACACCGATTGCGACTGGCTCGTTTAATGCTAGAATGTTTAATCGATTTGCTTTATAGAAAACGAACGGAATTAATACGATTAACCATGGGAGCATTGCTAAAACGAAGACCCAGTCATCTCCCCAAATGTTTCCGGCAATCCACTTGGCGATAAAGTCCACTTTCATACGATCAGCGGATGAAATAAGGACAATCATCATTCCAGATAGTGCAAATGAAAAACCAATACCGGTTAATGTTAGTCGGATTGGCTGAAGCCCAGTTGATTTACTATATGAAAATACGTAAATTAGAACAGCTGTCAGAAAAGCCCCGATAAATCCAACGACTGGTAGTAAGTAAAGAAATGAACCTACATCTATTGGAAAGTATAAAAAGAAAATAGCAACAGCAACACCGGCCCCAGAGTTGATCCCGAGAATACCAGGTTCAGCTAAATCATTTCGAGTAATTCCTTGGAATATAGCCCCTGATAAAGCGAGAGCCATACCAGCTAATAATGTAATCACAATTCTAGGTAGTCTTAAAGAGTATAAAACAAACTCCTCTTTAAAAGTCCCTTGTCCCATTAATGTTGGGAGTAGTCGATCATAAGATAAAGATGCTGAACCAAGTCCCATTCCAACTACAATGGTGGTGATGGTCAGTATTAGTAAAGCGAGTATAATAAGACGTTGTTTTCTTAGAATAGATTGCATCATGAGAATGTTTTTCCTCCTTTACGTACAATGAATAGGAAGAATGGTAACCCTACAATCGCGACAATTGCCGCAACTGGTGTTTCGTACGGAGCGTTAATAGTACGTCCGATTGTATCTGCAAGTAGCATAAAGGAAGCTCCAGCAATTGCTGACATCGGTATAACAAATCGGTAATCTGGACCGACAATTGGGCGTACCATGTGAGGTACCATTAAACCGATAAATGCCATATTTCCAACAAGCGCTACAGATGCACCTGCAAGTAAGATAATAATGATAAATAAAATAGTTTTAATAACAATAATTTTTTGACCAAGTCCAATAGCCACTTCCTCACTGAAACTAAGAACTGTTAATTTTTTTGCTAGTAAGATAGCGATAAAGATACTAATTGAAATGACTGGAATAATAATTTTTAATTGGCTCCAAGTTGTTCCAATTACGCCCCCAGCAGTCCAAAGTGATACATCTTGTGAAATTTTAAAATAAATGCCGATTCCTTCTGAAATTGCGAGTAGAAATGCGGAAACTGCAGCGCCCGCTAATACAATTCGAAGAGGAGAAAGGCCGCCTTTTTTCACCATACCAATTCCAAATACCATGATTGCGCCAATTGCCGCACCGATAAAGCAAGCTAATGTTAAGTAAAGATAGCTGATGGAAGGATTGAAAGCAAGTGTCAGTGCAAGCGCAGCATTTGCTCCACCAGATAGCCCTAATAAACCAGGATCTGCAAGTGGATTTCGTGTTAATCCTTGCATAATCGCTCCAGAAACGGCTAATCCAGCTCCTACAAAAATAGCAGCAACTTCACGTGGTAAACGTATTTCTCGAATAATAGATATTTTGTCTCCTTTAGCGGAGGAAGTGAGTGCTAACCATACATCTTTTATCGAAGTATCTGCAGCACCTAATACCATTGCAACCATAAAAATAAGAAAGAATGCAATTAAGCTTAAAATTAGTTTGTATGTAAAAGCTATAGAACGTGGATTTTCATGATCTTTTGTCATTCGTTTCACATCTTTTCTGTTCATAGAATAAAGGAAGAGGAATTCTTAAATTAAGAATTCCTCATGTTTGTATTATTTACCAAGAAAGTTCTTCTTGAAGAAGTCTAGTTGGAAATCTAATGTAAGTGGATCATTGAAATAGAATTCCATCATGTTTGCTTCATATACGCGATTATTTTTTACTGCTGGGATGTTTTTATATGATTCTGTCTCTTGGAATGAGTTATCAGTCTCTTTATTTTTACTTACGATTAAGTAATCACCAGCAAATTCCGGTAATACCTCAGTAGATAATGCGTAGTAACCTTCTTTTAATGCTTTTTCTTTTACTTTTTCAGGCATTTTTAATTTCATTTCTTGGTACAGGATTTCTGTTCCGCGGCCCCAGTTCTCGCCGTATACATAAAGCTGTTTGTTGAAGTTTTCTACAACAGAAACTGTTGCATCTTCACCGATTTTTGCTTTAATTTCTTTACCAGCTTCTTGTGCACGTTTCTTGAAGTCATCAACCCAAGTTTTTGCTTCTTTTTCTTTGTTTAATAACTTACCAATTTCTAAATGCTGTGTTAAGTAATCAACTTTTCCGTAAGTGTATGTTACAGTAGGAGCGATTTTCTTTAACTTATCGACATTTTTAATATTTGATAAACCGATGATTAAATCTGGATTTAGTTCAGCGATTTTTTCAACATTTTCATCTGATACTTCAGCAACATCTTTAAGTTTGCTATCAAAACGTGGGTTTTGTTTAGACCATGAATCTACCCCAACAAGATTTACATCTAATGACATTACGTTACCAGCGAATGATGATAATACAACAACGCGTTTTGGATTTGCAGGAACTTCTACTTTACCATTTTCAGATTGGTATGTAATTGTTTCTGATTTACTACCTTTTGCATCGTTCTTTTTGTCTGTAGAGCCATTGCTACAAGCACTCATAACAAGAACGAAAAGAACTGTTAGTGAAATAAATAACTTTTTCATCGTCTTTCTCCTTTAACATAGATGATATGTGTATACAATAATTTGTTTAACTGTAATCTTTTTGAAAGAGTAGTGGTAATGCAAAATAATTTATTAAAAATCTTGAATATGAGATTTTATAATATAGTATTAACCATATTAATGAAAGGAGATGTAATCTCAATTTGCTAATTATTAACAAATTGATAATGATTATCACTATTGATTCTTTAAATAATATAATTTTATATAGGTGTATTGTCAATAGTAATTTTGATTGTAAATTTTGCGGAAACAGGTTATATTTTATTGAGAATGATAATCAATGACTAGTAGCTGAGGAGTGACACGAATGAATCAAGAAGAATTGTTTGATGTAACTGTGATAGGCGGAGGACCTGCAGGGCTTTATTCAGCTTTTTATAGTGGACTCAGAGAGATGAAAACGAAAATAATAGAATTTCAACCACAGTTAGGTGGAAAAATACATGTTTATCCAGAGAAGATGATTTGGGATGTAGGAGGGCTGCTGCCAGTTACAGGTGATAAATTAATTGAACAACTTGTACAGCAAGGGCTAACATTTAAGCCAGAAGTGGTATTAAATACAAAAGTAGAATCGATTATTCGTAACGAAGATGGCACTTTTACGTTAAAAGCAAGCAATGGCGAAGAACATTTTTCAAAAACAGTTATCGTCGCAACTGGAAGTGGTATATTGAAACCTCAAAAGTTATCAATTGAAGGTGCTGAGCGATTTGAAGTATCTAATTTAAATTATACAGTGAAATCTTTAAAGCGTTTCAAAGGTAAGACGGTCATTATTTCCGGCGGAGGAAATTCTGCGGTTGATTGGGCAAATGAATTAGAACCAATTGCGAAAAAAGTGTATGTAACATATAGAAAAGAAGAATTATCTGGTCATGAAGCACAAGTAAAACAACTGCTGAACAGCTCGGCGGAGTGTTTCTTTAATACATCGATTACAAAACTCATTGCTGGTGATAATCATGAAGCGATCGAATATGTAGAATTGACAAATCATGAAACAGGTGAGGTTTCTCATTTACCTATTGATGAAGTTATTATTAATCATGGATATGAACGTGACATTACATTATTAGAAAATAGTGAGTTAGACGTTGCGATTATAGATAATTATTATATTGCAGGTAATGCAAATAGTGAGTCTTCAGTAGATGGATTATATGCTGCTGGAGATATTTTAAAGCACGAAGGGAAACTACACTTAATTGCAGGTGCATTCCAAGATGCTGGAAATGCTGTGAATAAAGCAAAGCAATTTATCCAACCAGATGCAAGTGAGTACGGAATGGTTTCTTCTCATAATGAAGTATTTAAGAAGAGAAATCGAGAACTGATTAAACAGATGATGAAATAATAAGGAACAAGTATACCCCCACATACTTCTCTATTCAAATGGATGAGAGATGTACGTGGGGGTTTTCCTGTTTACTATATTTTCAATCATTATAATGACACCGGTTTCATCAGTTCATATGATATGAACATTTTATTGGTAAAGCATCCTAGAAAACAATTTAGCTATGTTTTGCTTACGCAGAACATGGCTAAATTACGCTGTCCCTTTAGCGCGTTCATTAGGAAATGGCATATTTAGTATAGAAGCAATATATTGTTTTCCATGTTTTCGAGCCAATGATTCTAATATTTGACGGACGCGTTTTGTAAGATGGCCTTGTTTTTTGATGGCTTCACAATATGCGTCATAGAAAGCATATTTAGCCCAAAGGAAATCATCTTGTTGGAATAAGAAATGATTTTTGTACCATTCACCAATTGTATGATAACAATTGTTTTCATGTATTGCTGTGCTTTGAGAAAGAAAACGATCAGATAAAGATACATTCAAATGAGAAATTGTGTTTTCTGTTTCAACTTGTAGTGTTTTTTCTAACATTGTAATGATGTGACGAGTAGCCATATGTTAACTCTCCTTTGTGTAAATGGGTAATACCATTCTATATTTAAAAAATTCTTACTATATAATACTATACAATATATGGAATGCATCTACCTGCTTTTTGAACTGCATTTACAAAATCTTTTTTATTTGTTTACAAAAATAAAGTAAAGTAAGATACAGTATAGATGAAAAAATAATAAAGGAATGAACGCATTGTATATAACAGTAGAAGAGACTGCGGAGTATTTGAATTTACCGAAATCGTATATTGAAGAGTTAATTCAGCAAAAGAAAATTCGTGCGCTATTCGATGGAGAGCAATATTTAGTAAATAAAGAACAATTCAATACACATTTAGAACAAATGGAGAAATATAAGCAGTTAGTGGAAGAAATATTAAATGAACCAATTCCAGAAGATATGGATGTTAAAGACGAAGACTAAACTTTGGGAAATCCCGTATGAAGATATGCAGAAATGTATCTTCATACGGGATTTTTGTTTAAATGTATCAAAATCCTAATGGGCACGCAGAATTTCTTATATTTTTGATAGGTAGTAGTCTACCATGTTAAAAGCATATTTTTTTCTAGCTAGGACAAACATAGAGAACGTAACCTGTACAGATACATATACTATCAGTGCAAAAGCTTATAAATTAATGGAAGGGGTTTTCTCGTGAGTTTATTTCATTGTGATTTTCTGAAAGACTTAATTGGATCTTTTGTGAGAGTAAACAGGGGTGGTCCAGAATCTCAAAAAGGAACAATAATATCAGTATGTCCGGACTACTTCGTATTGAAGAATGAAAAAGGTGAGCTTTATTACTATCAACTTAGCCATCTGAAAAGTATTACGAAAAATGCAAAAGACTGTGGATCAAGTGATTGTGATTGGGAAGATTGCGAATGTGCAGACGACTTTGAAGCACTACTTCTAAGCTTCAAATATTGCTGGGTGAAAATTAATCGCGGTGGTCCAGAGAAAGTGGAAGGCATTTTACAAGATGTTTCTTGTGACTTCGTTACATTAATTGTAAAAGAAGAAGTTATATTAATTGCAATAAAGCATATTAAAAGTGTTAACTATAATGCATTAGCATGCGGAGAGAGCGATGAGAGCGAAGATAGTAATAGTAAGGAAAGTAGTAGCGATAATTCAGGTCGAGCTCGCGCACAAAGACAGTCAAGTAGAGGAAGATAATAAGAAAGGAGGATACAAATTTGGAAAGTATATTATGCTGTGAGCAAATTAAATGCTTAGTCGGTGAGACTGTAAAAGTAAATCTTCGTGGACCAGAGAGTCGAGTGGGGGTACTTGTATCGTTAGGGAGAGATTACCTTACATTACAACTTCCTCTTGGTGAATTAGTATATTACCAATTGAAACATGTGAAGAGTCTAGCTAAGAAAGTGAAAGAAAGTAAATGTGGCGATTCCTATGTTTCATGTTTCTGCTCTGATGATGATACTTTTGTCGATGTATTACGTGACTTGAAGTATAAGTGGGTAAAGATTAATCGTGGCGGTCCAGAATGTGTGGAAGGATTATTAAGTGAAGTGCATGAAGAATGTATTACACTAGTAAACTGCGATGAAGTCATTTATATCATTAATTATCATATTAAGAGTGTGAGTCAAGTAGTGAAATGTAAAAAGAATGAAGATGAATAATGTTTAATAAATAAGAGGGGCATTATGAGGGAAAGAGAAGAACAATTTCTTATTTCGATAGTATGAAAAGGAATTACTTACTATTAAGACAAAACATTGCCCTGATTATTTTTTTTGAAACGGAAGATAGGAAAGCTGATATTCATAGGAAGGAGGATATAGATGAATGAGTTGAATAAAAGTATTGGAGAAAATATATATGTTAAATTAATCGGTGAAAAAAGATTTAAAGGTGTATTAATTGATGTAGGAAATGATATCGTTGTTCTTTACAATGGACAAGATTACGTATATATATCTTTATATCATGTACAATACTATAAATTTTTAAGACCATATGACGAAGAAATATCAAAACCAGATGTTGATTCTGTAATTAAGAGGGAATCCCCTTCAATTTCTTTGAGAAAAGTATTAAGTACTTCTAAAGGTATTTTTACAGAAGTTTATGTAGCAGGAAATGCTCCAATACATGGTTATGTTACAAGTGTGATGAACGATTATATTGTTTTTTATAGTCCGGTTTATAAAACGGTATATATATCTTTAAAGCATTTAAAATGGTTAATTCCGTATAAAGAAAACCAAGTACCGTATGCCCTCAATAAAAATGAACTCCCCGTAAATCCGTTAAATATTACGTTAGCTAGAACGTTTGAAGAACAGCTTATTAAAATGACAGGGAAAATTATGGTGTTCGATTTAGGTGAGGAGTCCAATAAAATTGGAAAAATGGCGAAAATTGATGAAGGTCATATTGAAATATCAAAAGCACGTGATGCAAAAATGTATGTGAATATTCAACATGTAAAATCCGTCCATTGTCCGTAGATTAGTTGGAAGGGCTGGCTTTTTCTTTTATATGCAGAAGAAAAGGTCGAGCCTATTTATTTAGTTTAATTTGGATATGAGGGGAAAAATGAATTGAATATAAATATATTATAGTGTGATCTTTTAAAAATAATTTTGCACTACTTTATAAAGAAATATGTACGAGCTATCTTTTTATGTATTCAATTTATTTTTTGAGGAGGAGCTGCTCAACTAATTTATTAAAGGGGTTTTGTTTGTGGAGCAGTTTCCGAATTCGTTATCAATTACATTGCTTGGTAGTGCTGGTGGAGCAGCAAAAGCAGTTTTAGCAATTTTAAATCAAGCGATAGCAAATGAAAAAGATCCAATTTATGAAGTATTAAAGAATGCCAAATTTCATTTGGTGGATATAAAACAAAAAGATAGGACTTATTATGATGAGTTGTTTTCGAATTTGAAAGGTCGCTTATATTTATATGAAATAAACCTTCAAAATGTAGTGGAATTTAAACAACATTTAAAAGAAAAAAGAACGAGTGTTGTGATTGATGTTTCAGGAGCAGATACAATTAGAGTATTAAGCTGCTGTAATGAACTAGGAATTTGTTATATTAATTCAGCCTTGGAAAATGAGGCCGTAGATCAGGACGATAGCTTAATCGGCTTTCAGCTTACGGAAAGATATACAAGGTTTGAGAAGGAGAAAGAGAAATTTACAAATACAAAAGCGATTATAGGTTCAGGTATGAATCCAGGTGTTGTTCAATGGATGGTTGTTGAACTTATGAAGGAACGACCAAATGAAAGGCCAAGAGCATGTTATATTGTAGAACATGACACGTCGTTTTTGAATGATATAGCGCTTATAAAGCCACATACACTTTATGCTTCATGGGCAGTAGAGCGATTTTTAGATGAAGCAATCTGGAGTTATCCGATGTATATGAGTCAACATCGTCCTCTTTACTTTTATGAAGATGTATATGCTTCAGAGTATAAAGTGAAGTTGGGAGAAAAAGAATTCTATGGTTGTTTAATGCCACATGAGGAAGTATTAATTTTAGGGAAAAACTTTAATATGGAAGTTGGTTTTCTTTACCGAATTAATGAGTATACAACAAATATAATTAGACAGAATTTAGACCAAGTAGAAGATTTATGGAACTGGAATCGTAAAGTGTTTAATCCAGCGGAAGAAGAGGTTGCTGGAGAGGACTTGGTCGGTGTGTTACTCGTTTATGAAAATAGTGAGACATATATGTATAATGTGATGAATAGTAGCCAAGTTTTTCGTAAATATAAAACGAATGCAACGTATTTTCAGGTAGGGTGCGGGATTTATGCGGGCTTGTCCAGCTTACTTTTAGATCGATTTGAACAAGGTGCTTATTACGTCGAGGAGTTGTTATTAAATACAGAAAGTAAGTACGGTGAGTATTTAAATTTATATATGAAGGATTTTGTAATGGGGCATAATAATTTTACTGATGGATTGTTACATGACAGGGTAAGATGGGTGTAATTTGTTACCAAAAGGAAGGAGAGATCTCCTTCCTTTTAGTATTATAAGGTTAAATATTGCCCTGAAAGCAATTTCATACTTATACTTTAAGGAGATAACAATGAAAGTTTTTTGTATCGATCAAGGGGAGTTTTTATATGAACAAATACAAGAGCTTGATTTATGAAGAAAGAAGAGCCTTAAAGGTATTTATATTATTATTCTATATTATATTCTTTTTATATGACGCTATATATTATTTTGTGTATCCTGCTATGAATATTAGTGGAACAGCGGTAGGTTGGCCAGAAGGTAGTCTTGGGATAGGTGTGCCTATATTTGTAATAGCAATATTTCCTATTTCTATATACCTTCAAAAAAGAGGGTATGTATATTCTGTAAAATATTTATTTTTATTTGGGTACATGTTTATCAATCTTGTTAATAATTTAATGATTTATTTGCGAACGGATAGACCTTTTGAACATGGTAGTATGGTAGAAATGTTATTAATTTTATTTGCCCCAGTTTTCGTGAATAGAAAATACTTTTATTTAGTTTCCTTTAGTGTAATTGGAAAGTACGTATTTCTCACATTGCTATTACAAGATTTAAAAGTGGTAATTCCACTTGTTTTATGTGTATTCTATTTCATTATTTCACATTCTTTATTAAAACGATTTCAATCTTATGTAAGAACAGTGGTTGAAATGATGAACAATATGAAAGAGACGGAAAATTTAGCTGTGATTGGAACTATGTCTACAACAATTGCCCATGAAATTCGAAATCCGTTAACAGCGTTAAAAGGGTTTACGCAAATGCAAAAAGAAAGAAATCCAGCTGATACGATGAGCTACGACATTATGTTACAAGAAATTGAAAGGGTTAATGGATTTGTTAGTGAATTGATGTTGTTAGGAAAACCAAAGCCAACAAATTATGAAAGGTGTAATATACGAGACATCCTTCTATATGTTGTGCATCTAATGGAAAGTTATGCAATGCAATATAGAGTTAAATGTCATTTACAAGTAGATGGGAATTTACCGGCTATAAACGGTGATGATAAGCAATTAAAACAAGTGTTATTAAATATCATTAAAAATGGAATAGAATCAATGCCAGAGGGCGGAGAAATTCATATCCGTGCATATCAAAAAACGCAAGGACATTTGTGTATTTCTGTTGAAGACCAAGGATTTGGTATAGAGAATGAAAAGTTGGAAAAAATCGGCAAGGCATTTTACACAACAAAGGAGACTGGTACAGGACTTGGATTAATGATTACATATAAAATTATTAAGGAACATCAAGGGAGTATCACAATCCAAAGTAGTCTAGGAGTAGGAACGAAAGTAGAAATTTTTCTGCCGACCGTTTAATGTATTGGGAGAAAAGATTTTTCAGAAAAGTGTTCTTGTTGTGTAAATATAAACATTTTATAAAATGTTTCAAGAAGGGTTTTTTTTATAAAATACTTCGTTTATAATGGAGGAAAATATCGACATGAGATTGATTACTCATGTAACGGTTCAGTAGTGTTATGAAAAGATAAGAAGGGGTGCACGCGCATCCTTTTTTCTATGCAGATATTATGAAAGAGGTGGTATGATGGAATTAACATTAAATTCGACTGTATGTTTACACACGATTCAATTTCGAAAAGAGCAAAAGAATTATATTGTAAAAGATACAATTACAGGAGAAAAATATGAAATGCCGCCACTTTGGATTGATGCATTGGCAATGATGCGTGACGGTTTTTTATTGGGAGAAATTGAGGAGAAATTAAAAGAAGAGTATCCATCTGAAGAAGTGAATATGTTAGCATTCACGAGGCAACTGTTAGAACTAGAACTTGTTGAAATGGTAGATGGAGAAGAGATAGCTTGCACAAAGAAGAAAGAGATAGATTGTTTAGCTTGGGTGCGTCCCCGTGTGGAACAATTCTTTCTTAATTTAAATAGAAAATATAGAAGCAAAGACCAGTAGTGGCCTTTGCTTTTTTTAATCCCGCTATTTGCCGGGCAGTAAGACCCCCACCTCAAAATTCAGCGGAAGCAAAGAAGTTAGGTGTGGGATGAACAAAACCCCCACTGATTAAAGGTTCACTTTATAGGTTGTGTTTAAAATATAACAGCAAATGCTCTTGCGAAAGCACCGTCACTATTTTTAATTTTTAAAGGTGCGGCTGAGAAAAAGAAACGTTTTGTTTCGATAGCATCTAGATTTGTTAAGTTTTCAATTAAGTAAATATTATTCCCTAGTAATATGTGATGAATCGGTGATGTTTCTGTTGTGACTTCATCAGGAGAAATGAAATCTAAACCGATAGATTTTACTTTTAATTGAACTAATTCTTCAGCTAATTCTTCAGAAAGATAAAATGCTTCTTTCTCATAAGCTTCTGTATTCCATTTGGTGGATAGATTAGAATGAAAAATAACAATATCACCTTCTTTTATGTCAGTATTATGCAATACTGCCTTAGGTAATTTTCGCTCTTGAATATGTGTTACATCTATAAGAACAGCTTCACCTACAAATTGATCCAGCGGTAATTGATCGATGGTCGTTGCGCCTGAAATAAAATGCGCAGGAGCATCACAATGCGTGCCAACATGAACGACAGAATGAAAATCTGTAACTTGATAGCCTGATTCTTCAACACTTGTAACAGCTTCTAGTTGTATTTTAGGTGTTCCAGGAAATTGAGACATATTATTTTCAAATGTTTGCGATAAATCAATTACTTTCATTTTACATACCTCCAATATATATTTTTCAAATAATAAAAAGCTCACCCTTCAATATCAAGAAAGGTGAGCTTTACATGCTAGTTGAGTTTTATCTTCCAAAATGCAATGCATTTTGCAGGAATTAGCACCTATTCAGTTTGTATAAACTGAGGTTGCTGGGCTTCAAAGGGCCGGTCCCTCTGCCTCTCTTGATAAAGAAGTATTCAGTTTTTTTGAAAACGGAATTTTCCGATAGTTAAATTGTAATTCATTTCCTTTTTTCGTGCAATACAAAATAGGTATTCACCCAAATAAAGCTGCTCGCATATTGTAGGTTATGTAAATAGAATGCTGCGAAGGAGTGAGTGCAGTGACAGGAAATGTATTAAATTATTATGCTGGTGGTAATACAGCTAGGGGATTTCACAATTTATACGAAGAGAATTTAAAAGGATTAGACAGATTATTTATCTTAAAGGGTGGCCCAGGAACGGGAAAATCTTCTTTAATAAAGGCAATAGGTCGTGAATGGATTGAAAAAGGATATGATATTGAATTGTTACATTGTTCTTCTGATAATAAATCGGTTGATGGTGTAATTATCCCAAAATTAAAAGTAGGAATTGTTGATGGGACATCGCCGCATGTTATTGAGCCAAAAATGCCAGGAGTTGTTGAAGAGTATATAAATTTAGGAATTGCTTGGGACTCAGATAAACTAAGAAAGCAGAAGTTAGAAATTGAAAGATTTGTTTCAGAAGCAAGCAAAGCTTTTCAGTCTGCTTACGCACGTTTTAAAGAGGCATTGGTTATACATGATGAGTGGGAGAAGATATATATTGATAATATAGATTTTAATAAAGCAAATGAACTAACCAATCAGCTAATCCAGAAATTATTTGCAGATAAAAGCGGGAGACAATCGCTTGTAAAACATCGTTTTTTAGGAGCTGCTACACCGAAAGGAGCAGTTGATTTTGTTCCTAATTTAACAGAAGGGTTACCACATCGTTATTTTATAAAAGGGCGCCCAGGCTCTGGAAAATCAACGATGCTCAAAAAGTTAGCTAAGGCAGCTGAGGAAAAAGGGTTTGAAGTTGAAGTATATCATTGCGGATTTGACCCGAATAGTCTTGATATGGTTATCGTAAGAGAATTAGGATTTGCAATTTTTGATAGCACCGCACCACATGAATATTTTCCAAGTCGCGAGGGTGATGAAATTATTGATATGTATGCCCTTATTGTTACGCCAGGGACGGATGAGAAATATGCGAAGGAAATTCGTGATGTCTCCATTCAATATAAAGCAAAAATGAATGAGGCGATGTCTTTCTTAGCGAAAGCAAAATCGGTTCGTGATAAATTAGAACGAATTTATATTGCTGCTATGGATTTTTCAATAGTAGATGCATATAAAGAGGAGATTCAAAAAGAGTTTGAACGAATTGCTGCTACTGTAATTGAAAAGCAACAATAGACGTTTCATTAGGCTGTCAGTAATTTCTGACAGTTTTTTTAGTATGTAGTAAAATTAATAGTGTATTGTCGAATTTCCAAGGAAATAATCAAAAAATGGAGTTGTTATGAAATGAGAGAGAAAATCGAGTTGGAGTTAGAAAGAATTGAAAAAGAGAATGATGTGAAAATTTTATTTGCGGTGGAATCAGGGAGTCGTGCTTGGGGGTTTCCATCGAAAGATAGCGATTATGATGTTAGGTTTATTTATATACATCCAGTAGAATGGTATTTATCAATTCATGATAAACGAGATGTAATTGAATATCCAATTAGCGATGATTTAGATATAAGTGGTTGGGATATTAAAAAGGCATTGCAACTATTCGCGAAGTCGAATCCTGCTTTACTTGAGTGGATTCGATCACCAATTTTTTATTCGAAAAACTCTAATTTTCCAGAACTACTTCAACAGATGAGTGAGAAGAATTTTGATCCAAAAGCAACGATATATCATTATTTACATATGGCGTCGAAAAATTATCGTGAATTTTTGCAAGGTGAGAATGTAAAGCTGAAAAAGTACTTTTATGTATTACGTCCCATTTTAGCTTGTAAGTGGCTAGAAGAGAAAACGACTTTACCTCCTGTAGAATTTGACCGATTGATTACAGAATTATCATTAGAACGTAGTGTATTAGATGAAATTGAAAAGTTGTTAATAAAGAAAAAAGCAGGTACTGAATTAGATGTTGGATTGAAAATTAAGGTGCTAAATCAATTTTTAGAAGAACAAATTCATTACTATCAGGAATATGTAAAAGGAATTGAAAAGGGATCAGGAATCGATATTGAGAGTTTAAATACATTGTTTCGAGATATGTTGTTTGAAGCATATGAAAAAGAGCACAAGTAAGTTTGTGCCCTTTTTATTTTGTAGGAATGAAGAAAACAGATATAGCTGCGATAAGACCTGCAAAGGAGAATAAGTAAAAATTCCATGCTAAGTCATATTGCATTGTCATAATAATACCGACAAGAATTGGGCCAGCAATTGCACCAACTCGGCCAAGCCCCAGTCCCCAGCCTAAGGAGGTAGCTCGGATATGTGATGGGAAGTATTGTGTTACATATGCATTTAATATTTGAGTAATACCGACTGATCCAATACCAGCAAGGCCAATTAAAAGATAAATGATTGTAACAGATGGTTTGATTGTTAATAGTCCGATACATATAGCTGCCATAAGATAAGAGATGCTAATAACAATTTTTGCTCCTATACGATCAGCAATTGCTCCAGCGAATAATGCGCCGATAGCTGCGGTAATATTTAGCATAAGTAGAAATGACAGACTAGACCCAAGAGGATATCCTGCCTGGCGCATCATCTGTGGTAACCAAGTGTTTAAACCGTATATTAAAAACATTCCCATTATATAAGTGATCCAAAAAAGTAGCGTTGCTTTTATGTATTCTTTTGAGAATAACGTAGTAAATCCATTTTTCTTTTGTATAGTAGATGGAGCTTGATGAGTTTTATTTTTCACATGAAATTCAATTGGAAAACGATTAAGAATTTGGTTCACTTCTTCTTGGCGATTACGTGATAATAAAAATTGAATGGACTCAGGTAAATAGCGAATAATGAAAGGAATGAGGAGTAGTGGAATCATTCCGATACCAAACATAATTCTCCATCCGAAATCTTCTAACATAAATATAGACAAAATAGCACCTAACACGATACCTAAAGGATAGCCAGTAAACATAAGAGCATAAATAAAAGATTTCCTTTTTTTGGGTGAATATTCAACAGTAAGTGCTGAAGCTGTTGGGATAACACCGCCTAATCCGATTCCTCCTATAAATCGAGATAATCCAAATAACTCAGGAGAAGGAGCGATAGCCGCTAAACCCATTGTGATAGAAAAAAGTGCTAAACAGCATATAAGCGTCCATTTACGTCCAATTAGATCTGTAATCGTTCCAACTAGAATAGCCCCAATAAACATCCCAAATAAAGCATAGCTTGCAATTGTGCCAGCGTGCGATGGTGATAGCGCCCAGCTTTTGTCTTCTAGGAGCTTTGGTAGAACGGCACCGTAAATACCTAAATCATATCCATCAGCTAAAATGGCTAGCCAACAAATAAAAACAACAAGTTTTGTAATAGAGCTTGAAAAGATAGTTTCTGTAGATTCTAGATGAGGTGGAGCTGAAGGTTGCATAATATTCCCCCCCTTTTTAATTTGTAGATGAATATATTATTTCATTTAATGTTAATATTTTCCTCCCTGTGTTGAAATTTATCTGAAAAGGTTTTATAACAAATAAAGAAGTTCAACNNGTTGAACTTCTTTATTTGTTCACTCATTATCAACTCGTTTTAACGGTTGATCTGCTGGACCTTCAAGAACGTCTCCTTCAATTGAAAAACGAGAACCATGGCAAGGACAATCCCAGGTACAATCACCATTATTCCATTCAACTTCACAGCCGAGATGTGTACAAGTTGTATCGACGATATGTAATTTTCCTTCTTTGTCCTTATAAGCACCTGCTCGTTTACCGTTAACATGTACGACAGATCCTTCACCAACTTCGAGATCTTCTGGCTTACGTAATGCGGTTTCGATCTTTCCTTCAATTAAATGTTTCGCAACATCAATGTTCTGGGAGAGGAACGTTTTTATATCTGGATTTGCATGGAAGCGTGATGGTGCATACAGTTCTTTATAGGGACTGTGGACTTTTAGGATGGAGTCCTTCAGTAGCTGAGCGGCAGCAGTTCCAGTTGTCATTCCCCATTTGCGATATCCAGTTGCAACAAATATATTTGGATTTCTTTCGTTAATATGTCCGATATAAGGAAGCTTATCTAGAGTGATTAAATCTTGTGCTGACCATCTATAAGGAACCTCGTCTATTCCAAAAGTTGCTTCAGCAAAAGAATAGAGTGCTTCATAATGAAGCATCGTATTTATTCCTTGTCCTGTTTTATGACTTTCTCCGCCAATTAAAATTAATTTCTCTCCATTGTTTGTTATATAGCGTAAGGAGCGCTTTGGATCATCAATACTTAAATACATGCCACCTGGATAATCTGTTTTGGCTTTTATTGCAAGAGCGTAGGAGCGTTCTGCGTACATTCGCGTAAAGAAAAAGCTATTCGCATCATAAAAAGGAAAATGTGAACAAGAGACAACATATTCACAAGTGATATGATGGCCCTCTTTTGTAATTATTTGTGGATAATCTCCCTTTTCCACATCCATAGCTGTTGTTTGTTCGTAGACCTTTCCACCCATCTCCACAAACTTTTCTAAAAGTGTTTTTAAATAAAGAAGGGGATGGAATTGTGCTTGATTTTTCATGACAAGTGCAGATTGTACTGGAATAGGAATCGATAGAGATTGAACATAATCACAAGGTATATTTAATTTTTGATAAGCTTCATATTCTTTCGATAAATTTCTTAATCCGTTATCAGTAGTTGTATATAAATATGAATCTTCATTTGAGAAATTACAGTCGATTTTATATGTTTGAACAGTTTCGTTTATGAATTGTAGAGCCTGATTATTTGATTCATAGTAAAGCCCGGCCTTTTCTACACCGAAGTGATTTATTAATTCATCATAAATAAGATCATGTTGTGCTGTTACTTTCGCTGTTGTATGCCCAGTCGTCCCGTTTAAAATACGACCAGAATCAATTAAAACAACATCGATGCCTTCTTTTGCAAGTAAATAGGCAGTAGTAATACCTGTAATACCAGCACCGATAATAGCAACTTTCGCCTTTATATTTTCGGATAAACGAGGGAAAGTAGGAAACTGAGTAGATTCAATCCAATAAGATAGCGGCAGTTGTGGAAATGTATCACTTGTCATTGCTGAAACCTCCTGATTTTAGAACAATTTTCCTTTTAATATTTCCATATTATATGAAATTCATGTGTGTTGTTTTAGAAGAAGTCTATTTTTATTAAAAGAGGTTATAAATTATTTTGATATAATTAATTAGGTGGGGCATTATGAAGAAGTAGGATTTATATAAAACTAAATTCAAGTGATTCTGTTTGTTGATTACATAGAGATTTATTGAATGAGATAGGGTCTATGGCGTTTAAGAAAATGTCTATAGATAGTGGATAAATCCTTATGTAATATATACATTTTCTTTAGTGAAATAAAGTATGATTATAAAAATATAACCAACTTTTATTACTAGGTCATAAAAGTTGTTGACAATATAGAAATTCTATTGTTATGATTCATCATGTGGAAAGGTTGATAGAGAGTAAAAAGAGAAATGTTTTTCATTGATAATAAAAGCGAAAAATAAGTGACGATAGAGTGAGTATATTTTCCTTATAATACATGCTTTTTGGATCATTTAGTAAAATCAATCTGGAAGCAAGAATTGATATATGTAAGTTGCGCAAGGCGCGGCATAAGAAAGGGGCAAAAGGATGAAGGAGCTTCATACATTTGGGTGGTATGCAGCACGTGTATCACCACATTTGCCGAAAAAAGCATTTAAACCAGTGCCTACTCGTTTATTTGGTGGATTGGCTTATTTGCTTGTGGCATTGTCGGGATTAATATCGATTGGTGTATTTGAATTGAATGTGTGGGCGAATCTAGGAATTGCGATTGTTCTTGGATTATGTTTTGCTTCACTAGGATTTTTAGGGCATGAAATTTTACATGGAACTGTTGTAAGAAAGGCATGGCTTCGTGACTTCTTAGGAGCGATTGCATTTATGCCATTATCAACAGGGCCAAAGCTTTGGAGAAAGTGGCATAATGCAACGCATCATGTTCATACACAGCATGAAGAGAATGATCCGGATGCATGGCCGACACTTGAGAAACTTAAGAAGAGTAAGTTTTTGAGTTGGGTATATCGTATGCCTCTACATGTACGTTCATTCTTTAGTTTTCTGTCACTAACAATTCAATTTACATTGCATTCGACTCGAATGTTCTTTCATTTTATAAAAGAGTTCAAGTCATCCAATCAAAAATCTGTATGGCTTCAACTTCTTTTGCCTTGGACAGTTTGGATTAGTTTATTGTTTATTATGGGACCTGGAAAATGGTTATTTGCATATGTCATTCCGTTGTTAATTGCTAACTTTATTGTAATGGCATATATCGCAACAAATCACCGCTTAAATCCAATTGTTCCAGTAAATGATCCGTTAGCAAACTGCTTATCAGTAACAGTGCCGCGCTGGGTAGACGTTTTGCATTTCAATTTCTCATATCATACAGAACATCATCTGTTCCCTGCTATGAGCTCTAAATACTATCCGTTAGTAAAAGAGAAGATTAAAGAAATGTGGCCGGAACGTTATCACGAAATGCCGATGACAAAAGCATTGGCAGCACTTTGGAATACACCACGTGTGTATTATCACGGAAGTGAATTAGTTGATCCGCATAGAGAGCATTTCTACGGTTCTTTAGGAAATGGCTTAGACCCTCATAATATTTCATATCGTGAGGAACATATAGAAGAAAAAGAGAGTATTAAAAAAATAAATCAGTAAAAATTAATATATTTTTGCAGTGAAAAAGCAAGCCATCTCAGGCTTGCTTTTTCTTATAAAGAAACTTCCTTTTTGTTCTTTTTATTGACTTGGAAGGAGTTAGTTTCTTTTCGTTGTAATCGTTTTTCTAAAAGATTAACAAAATAAGTAAATAGAAGAACAAGTACGAGATAGTATGCACCAACGATTATGTAAGTATCTAATTGTTGGAAGTTACCTGCTGCAATTGATAAACCCGATCCCCATAATTCGGACATTCCTACATAAGCAACAAGTGAAGAATCTTTTAATCCGATAATAAATTGGTTTCCTAGAGGAGGAAGAGACAGACGAAATGCTTGTGGTAATATAATTCGTCGCATAGCTAAAGGATAAGGCATGCCTAAAGAGCGAGCTGCTTCTAATTGTCCTCGGTCAACGGATTGAATAGATCCACGGAAAATTTCCGTAATATATGCACCGTTATGAATTGCTAAAGCGATTGCTCCTGCCCAAAAAGGGGTGAAAACAACAACAGATGTAATTCCAAAATAGAGAATGGCAATTTGAACAATTAAAGGTGTACCACGAATAATAGCAATGTAGACATGAGCGATACTATTTAAAACTTTATTGTTAGAGATTCGAAAGAAAGCGAATAATAATCCAATTAATGAACCGAGTACTAGGGAAGTTAATGTTAATTGTAATGTGACAATAGTAGCTTTTAAGAGTGTGGGATAGGAAGAGATAAAAATTTCAAACATGCGTTTCACCTCATATTGTATAGATTTTAGTAGAGAATGAAATGCCCCACATAAAATGAACACTTAATCAGTGGGGCACTGTTTATGAATCTTTTGAATGGCTAACTTACTTACTTCGTTTTTTCCTCTTCACCAAGAATATTACGTCCGAACCATTTTTTACTGATCTTATCATACGTACCATCTTTAATCATTTCATCTAACGCTTTATTTACTTTCTCAACCATTTCTTTATTATCTTTGCGAATAGCAATTCCCATTTCATCAAGATTTAATGGTTTTCCGGCTTCTTTTATATTCGATTTTCCTTCTTTTATCATACGTAGACCAACCATTTGATCCGTAATTACTGCGTCAACACGCCCAGGCTCTAAATCCATAAGAGCAGTAATATCACTGTCATATTCTGTGATTTGATCTGTATATTTTGCAACAAGATTTTTAAAGGTACTAGCTTTTACAACACCAATTTTCTTACCTTTTAAATCTTCTGGAGAAGAGATAGCGGTATTCTTTTTAGCTACAAAAATTTGGGCGCCAGAGCGATAGTACGGATTTGAGAAACTAACAGCTTTTAAGCGCTCCTCTGTAATTGCCATACTACCCAGTATTACATCATATTTCTTCGCTTGAAGACCTTGAATTAGCGTTTCCCATGGGTTTGTAACTGGCGTAGCCTTCATGTTCATCTTTTTAGCAAGAGCTTCACCGATTTCTACATCAAAACCGACAAGTTTGCCGTCATTTTCTTTATAGTTAAAAGGTTTGTATAATCCACTCATCGCATAGCGAAATTCTTTTTCACCATTTGATGAAGTAGTAGAACTTTCTTTGCTACAAGCTCCTAGTATGAAGGATGTACATAGTGTAATGCTCGCAACAATGGTTAATAGTTTTCTTTTCATAAAACCCCTCCTATATATTGATCATACGGATGTTTTTCAGTATGTTATTGAAATATTTTATTTGGATGATTAGTTGTGCACCGTATGAATGTATTCCTTTTCGTTTGAAACAGAAGTTACATTATAAAACGTTACGTAAAAATTGTTTTGCTCGTTCATGTGATGGAGCTGAAAAGAATTGTGCTGGCGGAGCATCTTCTACAATCTTTCCATCGTCCATAAAGATGACGCGATCAGCTACATCTTTTGCGAAATTCATTTCATGAGTAACAATAACCATTGTCATCCCTTCTTCAGCAAGTTCTTTCATAACTTGCAATACTTCTCCAACAAGTTCAGGGTCTAAAGCTGAGGTAGGCTCATCAAATAGCATAATCTTAGGGCTCATTGCAAGAGCTCGTGCAATGGCAATGCGCTGTTTTTGACCACCTGAAAGAAGATGAGGAGTTACATCCGCTTTATCTTGAAGGCCGACTTTTTGGAGAAGTTGATTTCCAATATCCTGTGCATTTGCTTTCTCTAATTTTTTTACATGAATAGGTGCTTCTATGATGTTTTCTAGTGAGGTCATATGAGGAAAGAGGTTAAAGTGCTGAAAAACCATACCGACATTTTCACGGACTTTATTTAAATTTGAATGCTTTGGATCAATTCGCTCACCTTGTAAGTGAATTTCGCCTTCATCGTACATTTCTAAAAAGTTAAGACAGCGAAGTAATGTACTTTTACCAGAACCACTGGCACCAATTAAAACAACAACTTCTTTTTCTTTTACTTCTAAATCAATTCCTTTTAACACATCAAGTGAACCGAATGATTTTACTAGATTTCGAACTTGAATCATACAAAACCCCCAGTTAAAAATATATTTTACAAATGTTGCCCCGTATTTCTGTTATTAGTCATAAATTGTCAGAATCCTTTATTTTTTTCGTGCAATTTGATATTCAAAGAAATAATGATTTTTAAAATCTCTATATCCTTCTATAATGAAAATATGGATAATAATATATAGGTAGTATTTATATTGCTTATAAAAAGGGGGAAAGGGAAGATGGAAAAAGAAAGAAAAACATTTTCTTTTGGATTACGTACACAACTTATGCTATTCACTACAGTTTTAGCTTTTATTACATATTCAACAAGTATATTTTTTATTTACGTGATATACGATTATTTTCAAAGTTATGTAAGTCAAACTGTATATAATATTATCGTTATGTTATTAGGGGTAGTATGGTCTGGAATTTTAGCATATGGAGCAGCCGTATTTTTAATTAAACCACTTCGCAAGTTAGAGGAAGCGGCAAGAAAAGCAGCTGAGGGTGATATTCGTGAAGATGTTCCATTACCGAAGACAGATGATGAAATTAAATCTTTAAGTGTTGCATTTAATATGATGTTAGGAAACTTAAGGGGCATGGTAAAAAATATTGATACAACATTTTCTTATACAAACAATCAAGTACAGCAGATTAGAAAACAAACAGGAGAAGCAACGAGACAAGCGCAAGGTGTATCTGAGACTCTTGCAGAGATTTCTTCAGGCGCTGAGCAATCAGCAGCATCAATTCAAGCAATTGTTTCTGCTGTTGATACAACGACGTCTATTGCAAGTGAAGTAGAAGAAAAAGCGAAGCAGTCTGATACGTTGTCTTCAGAAATGGTTCAAGCTTTAGGGCATAGTACTCGTGTCTTTACGTCTTTAATTCAAGGTATTCAAACATTGGCAAAAGAAAATGAAGATTCAATGCAAAATGTACAGAAGTTAGAAGAACGAATGAAACAAGTAGAACATATTGTGTCTGTTGTGAGTGCGATTGCTAGCCAAACGAATTTATTAGCACTAAATGCTTCTATTGAGGCAGCTCGCGCAGGAGAGCATGGAAGAGGTTTTGCGGTTGTTGCGGAAGAAGTACGTAAACTTGCTGATGAAAGTGATCATTCTGCAAGAAACATATCTCAGTTATTACGGAATATGCAAGATGAAGTACAACAAGTTGCAATGAAAATGACAGAACAAGTGAAAATAGCTAAAGAAGAGGCGAAACGTGGGGAAGCTACGGAATTAATTTTAAAAGAAATGTCATCAAGTGTTATGGAAGTAGCCGATGCAACTCAGCAAATTAGTAGTTATATGAATGAACAATTGAGCCACATTCATCAAACAGGAGCACAAACAAAAGCTGTAGCAGCAATTGCTGAAGAAACGTCAGCTGGTTCGCAAGAAGTGGCGCGTGTGACGCTACAACAGTCTAAAAATATGATAGTAATCGATCAATTATTAAAAGATTTAGAGAAGCAAGCAACTGATTTGAAACAAACAATTGAACGATTTTCAATGTAAAAGGAAGAACAGAATGCTGTTCTTCTCTTTTTTATTTAGTTTGATTTAATATTTACAGTTAAACTATGAACGTTTCCGCAACATTCTTTTCTCTCCCTTTCGGATGAAAATTATAGCGAGCTATAATATTAAAAGGGGTGTCTTTTATGAAAAAAGAAAAAAGACAACGGTTAATTAAACAATTTGTAAAGGAGTATGAAATAGATAAGCAAGAAAGATTAGTAGAATTGTTAGCAAAAAAAGATGTATTAGTAACACAAGCTACGGTTTCTCGCGATATTCGTGAGTTAAACTTAACGAAGGTACCTTCTCAAGAAGGATTAATGATATATAAAGTTTTCTCAGAAGAGCATTTACAAACTGATATAAAGTTAAAGAAAAAATTACGAGAAGTTGTTGTGAAAATTGATTGTGTAGATCAATTAATGGTTATTAAAACATTACCTGGTAATGCACATGTTATTGGTGTTTTATTTGATGAGTTAGATTGGAAAGAAAAAATAGGATGTATATGTGGAAATGATACATGCCTTATAATTTCACAGTCGAAATCAGATAGGGAGATTATAGAAGAAAGATTAAATTTAATTATTTAGATGTAAAAATCCTGTTTTTAATAAAATTAAAAACAGGATTTTTGTTTAAATACGGAAGTTGAATATTCAACATATATGCGTAATATATGTGTTTTTTATTGAAAAAGCGAGAGAGTTTGTTATAAAAATACAAATTCGTATGATTTTAAAAAAATAACTTGTTTAATATTTCACAATGATAATGTGGATGCTTTCACAAAGATGAAAGTGCAGAGCATTTATTATGTACTTGTAAGACATCAAACATATTTAAAAGGAGGTACAACAAATGAAACATCCGATACATGTTACTTCAGAAATTGGGGAATTACAAACGGTTTTATTAAAACGACCGGGTAAAGAAGTGGAAAACTTGACGCCAGATTATTTGCAGCAATTATTATTTGATGATATTCCATACTTACCAATTATTCAAAAAGAGCATGATTATTTTGCACAAACGTTACGCAATCGGGGTGTTGAAGTTCTTTATTTAGAAAAACTAGCCGCTGAGGCGTTAGTAGATAAAAAACTTCGAGAAGAATTTGTTGATCGTATTTTAAAAGAAGGACAGGCTGACGTAAATGTTGCACATCAAACTTTAAAAGAATATTTACTTTCCTTTTCAAATGAAGAATTAATTCAAAAAATTATGGGCGGTGTACGGAAAAACGAAATTGAAACAAGTAAGAAGACACATTTATATGAATTAATGGAAGATCATTATCCGTTTTACTTAGATCCAATGCCTAATTTATATTTTACTCGTGATCCAGCAGCTAGCGTGGGCGATGGCTTAACGATAAATAAGATGAGAGAACCAGCGCGTAGACGTGAATCATTATTCATGGAGTACATCATTAAATATCACCCAAGATTTGCAAAACATAATGTACCAATCTGGTTAGATCGTGATTATAAATTTCCAATTGAAGGTGGCGACGAGCTAATTTTAAATGAAGAAACAATTGCGATTGGAGTGTCTGCTCGTACTTCAGCTAAAGCAATTGAACGTTTAGCTAAAAATCTCTTTAGCCGACAAAATAAAATTAAGAAAGTGTTAGCAATAGAAATTCCAAAATGCCGAGCATTTATGCATTTAGATACAGTATTTACAATGGTTGATTATGACAAGTTTACAATTCATCCAGCCATTCAAGGGCCAAAAGGGAATATGAATATTTATATTTTAGAAAAAGGATCAGATGAGGAAACTCTTAAAATTACACATCGTACTTCTTTAATGGAAGCATTAAAAGAGGTATTAGGCTTAAGTGAATTAGTTCTTATTCCATGTGGAGGAGGAGATGTAATTGCTTCTGCTCGTGAACAATGGAATGATGGCTCGAACACATTAGCAATCGCACCAGGTGTAGTTGTTACATATGATCGCAACTATGTATCCAATACGTTATTACGGGAGCACGGTATAGAAGTAATTGAAGTGCTAAGTTCGGAATTATCTCGTGGTCGTGGGGGTCCACGTTGCATGAGTATGCCAATTGTTCGTAAAGATATTTAGTATAAATAACGGAGAAAGTAGGGATGAAGTATGTTAATGACTAGACCAAATTTAAAAGGAAGAAGCTTTCTAGCAGAAAAAGATTTTACACAAGAAGAATTGTTATATTTTCTAGATTTGGCAGCAGAATTAAAAGAGAAAAAGAAAAATGGTATCCCGCATCATTATTTAGAAGATAAGAATGTAGCGCTCTTATTTGAAAAAACCTCCACTCGTACGCGCTGTGCATTTACAGTAGCATGTACAGATTTAGGGGCGAATCCTGAATATTTAGGGAAAGGTGATATTCAGCTTGGGAAAAAAGAATCCGTAGAGGATACAGCAAAAGTGTTAGGGCGTATGTTTGACGGAATTGAGTTTCGTGGATTTAATCATGAGACTGTAGAATCTTTAGCACAAAATTCTGGTGTGCCAGTTTGGAATGGATTAACAGACATGTGGCATCCAACACAAACACTAGCAGATTTATTAACAATTAGAGAACATGTAGGGAAGTTGAAAAATGTGAAGCTCGTTTACGTTGGAGATGGACGAAATAATGTTGCTAATAGCTTACTAGTTGGTGGAGCAATCGTTGGAATGGATGTACGTATTTGCACACCAGAATCTTTATGGCCTGCACAAGAAGTAATTGATTTAGCAAAAAAATATAATGAACAGGTAATGATAACAAGTAATGTGGAAGAAGCTGTTGCGAATGCAGATGTAATTTATACAGATGTATGGGTGTCTATGGGGGAAGAAGAAAAATTTGCTGAACGTGTCGAGTTATTGAGACCTTATCAAGTAAATATGAAAATGATTAAAGAAACAGGGAATGAAAACGTGATTTTCTTACATTGTTTACCTGCATTTCATGATGTTGAAACGATGTATGGCGAAGAAGTTTACGAGAAATATGGGTTGAAAGAAATGGAGGTAACTGACGAAGTATTCCGCAGTAAACATTCAAAAGTATTTGATCAAGCTGAAAATAGAATGCATACAATTAAAGCGGTTATGGCAGCTACTTTAGGAAACATGGAGTAAAGAAGAAAGGGAGTCTTCCTTTCTTCTTTCTCCTCCTTTAGACACTATCATTCACTATTGCTTTTGTATTGTTATTGCAATTAAAGAGAGGTGAGTGGAATGGGTGAAGATAAGAAATTAGGGTTGTTTACACTAACGGCTCTTGTAGTTGGGTCTATGATTGGCGGTGGAGCCTTTAATTTAGCGAGTGATATGGCAAAAGGTGCTGGTGCTGGAGCCATTATTATTGGCTGGGTTATAACAGGAATTGGGATGATTGCACTTGGATTATCTTTTCAAAATCTAACTGTAAAACGGCCAGATTTAGATGGTGGTATTTTTAGCTATGCAAAAGCAGGATTTGGTAATTTTATGGGATTTAATAGTGCGTGGGGATACTGGCTATCTGCTTGGCTTGGGAATGTAGCTTACGGTACATTATTATTTTCTTCATTAGGATATTTCTTCCCGATCTTTGAAGGCGGTCAAAATGTAGAATCCATTATTGGTGCAAGCGTATTATTGTGGTGTGTTCACATGTTAATTTTACGTGGAGTTCAATCAGCAGCACTTGTGAATTTAGTAACTACAATCGCAAAATTAGTACCTGTATTTGTATTTATTGTCATAGGAATCTTCGCGTTTCATATTGATACATTCTTAGATGGATTTTGGGGGCAAACTGGTTCTTTTTCATGGGGAGCAGTTGGCAGCCAAGTTAAAAGTACAATGCTTGTAACTCTATGGGTATTTATTGGGGTAGAAGGGGCGGTTGTTTTATCCAGTCGAGCAAAAAATAGAAGTGATGTAGGGAAAGCAACGGTTATTGGCTTAATTGGTACACTCATCATTTACATTTTAATCACATTATTGTCTCTTGGACTTATGCAGCAAGCAGATATTGCTGGTTTGAAAAATCCAGCTATGGCTTATTTATTTGAAAGTGTTGTTGGAAAATGGGGTGCTATCTTTATAAATTTAGGTTTGGTCATCTCTGTATTAGGTGCTTGGTTAGGTTGGACTTTGCTCGCTTCTGAAATTCCATATTTAGCGGCTAAAGATGGAGTATTTCCAAAATGGTTCGCAAAAGAAAATAAAAATAAGGCTCCAGTAAATTCATTATGGATAACAAATGGTTTAATTCAAATATTCTTGTTAACATTCGTCGTTTCTGATCAGGCGTATAACTTTGCATTCTCTTTAGCATCTTCAGCCATTTTAATTCCATATGCTTTTTCAGCATTTTATCAACTGAAGCATAGCTTAAAATCTGAAGAAGTAGATCGAAATAAAAATATAATAATTGGTTTGATAGCAAGTATTTATGGTGTGTGGTTAGTTTATGCAGCTGGTTTAGAGTATTTATTATTAACAATGACTTTATATGCGCCAGGTATTTTTATTTTTTACAATGTTCAAAAGCAAAAGAGTTCGAAGCAAATATTTACTCGAGTGGAATTAGCATCATCCGTAGCAATTGGTGCTTTAGCATTCTTTGCGATTTATGGATTAATTACAGGCAGTATTACTTTATAAAGCGCTGTGAAAGCGAAATGAACTGGAGGGCTGAAATATGGCACGAAGAAAAATTGTAGTTGCACTAGGGGGAAATGCGATACAGTCTGGAGAAGCTACTGCGGGAGCGCAGCAAGAAGCGTTGGAAAAAACGGCGGAACAACTTGTGAAAATAATGGAAAATGATGTGGATATAGTAATTGCGCATGGAAATGGCCCACAAGTGGGGAATATTTTATTACAGCAAAAAGCTGCAGAAACGGAAAAGACACCTGCAATGCCATTAGATACTTGTGGGGCAATGAGCCAAGGGATGATTGGATATTGGATGGAAAATGCGATTGAAAAGGCATTAAAAAAACGGAATATACAAAAAGATGTAGCAACGGTTATAACGCGCGTTGTTGTGGACAAAAAAGATGAGGCATTTAAAAATCCAACTAAACCAATTGGTCCTTTTTATACAGAAGAAGAGGCCAGAAGATTAATGGATGAAACAAAAGCAGTGTTTAAAGAAGATGCTGGTAGAGGATGGAGACGTGTTGTTCCATCACCGAAGCCTGTAAGTATTCATGAACATAAAGTGATTAATTCTTTGGTGGAAGATGGAAACATAGTGATAGCTGTTGGCGGGGGTGGAATTCCAGTAATTGATTCCGAAGAAGGGTTAAAAGGAACTGAAGCGGTTATCGATAAAGATTTCGCTGCGCAGAAATTAGCAGAATTAGTAGATGCCGATACGCTCGTTATTTTAACTGCAGTTGATCATGTGTATGTAAATTATAATCAACCGAATCAAAAAAAATTAGAGCATGTCACAGTGAATCAATTAGAAGAATATATTGAAGAACAACAATTTGCTGCGGGAAGCATGCTTCCAAAAATTGAAGCTGCTATTAATTTTGTTAATACAAATCCAAAAAGAAAAACAATTATTACGTCTTTAGAAAAAGTATATGAAGCACTAGAAGAAAAAGCTGGTACTATTATTTCAAAACAGAATGTATGCATGTATGTTTAAATTATTATGTACGCTACTTAGTAGTAAAAAAAAGAATGAGGTTAATAACTTCATTCTTTTTATTTATTAATATTTTTTGTACTCATTGTTCATAAAGTTTTCATGATGAAATCTGAATATATAAGTTAATTATGATAAAATTCAAATTGAATACGCTTTCTTGATTTTTCGCTCCAACATACAGCAAGAGAGAGGGAATTTTATGAATAGACGGAACGTAGTGAAAGACTTAAAGCAGTTCGAATTATTTGCTCATTTAACAGAAAAAAAATTGAAAGGCTTAACAGAGTTTGTTTATTGGCGAACTTATAAAAAAGGTCAATTTTTATTTTTAGAAGGGGATTCAAGGGAAAGAATTTACTTCATGTTAGATGGTTTTGTAAAGTTAGAGCGGGTTAATCAAAATGGGAACTTATTATACGATGACTATGTAAAGCGGTATTCTATTTTTCCTTATGGTGGTATGTTTACAGACAGAGGATATAACTATACAGCAGAAGCAATGACGGATGTGGAGGTATATTATATTCCAACGGTAATCTTTGAAGATATGGTAAAATCCAGCAGAACGCAATTGATGTACGTTGTTCAGCAATTATCATCTATATTAAAATTGAATGAAAATCGAGTGCAAAATATTACAATTCCTAATGCACAAGATCGTGTTATCCAAACGTTAAATTATTTAATGCAGGATTTAGGAGAACAGAGTGGGGAAAAGATTGTAATTTCATGTCCACTTACAACAATTGAAATATCCAAAATATCTGGAACATCTCGAGAGACAGTTAGCAGCGTATTAAAACAATTAAAAAATGATAGCATTGTTACAATTTTAGATAAAAAAATTACAATACACAATCCAACATATTTTGAAGAAATCTCAATGTGAAAATTGTATATTGATTTTTTAATTCATAATGTATATTAATAAGGTTCTTTATATATTTATAAGGAACTTTTTTACGTTATCCTCTATAAAAAGATTGTATAGTATGGTAATAATAGCTAAAATCGATAATAAAAAACAAAGTGAAGGGGAGAAAGAATGATTCGTATTGAGTATGATCGATTAGTAGCTATTTGTTACAGTATAGGGGTTTTGTTATTATTAAAAATTCCAAATGATAATGAATTAATTGGGGAAAAACTATTCAATGTCTATAAGGTTCCGATACATACGTATGTTTATATGGATTATAAAGTCTCAAATATATTGATTGTTTCTTTCATACTACATGTAATTGCATTTATATTATTTTTAAAATGGCTAGGAAAAAAGGAGTCTAGTACATTTAGAAAAATGAATAAGATAAAAGTAGTAGGCATTAGTATTTTGATTGTAATGATGCCGTTTATTTTAAATACAATCCTCCAGACATTGAATAAAACATGGTACTATGCAGGAAAAACAGGGGTAGAAGCAATAGAATATAAAAAAGAAGATAGCCAGTGTAGAATGGAGAAAAATGGAGATAATATCCAACCGAAGTGCATTGTTACTTTAAAAAATTATCGTAATCATTCACAAGCATTAAAAGTTGTTTTATATGATAATGCAAACGAGAATTCAAAAAGCTATCCAGTACCGAAACCAGTCTATTTACAAAAACATGAGACAAAGCAATTCGAATTTCAAGTTCCTGTTTCTTATAATAGAGGTATGGAAAAAGATAAAGTACCAAATATTAAATTACATTCATTGCATGAAAATGATACGAAATACAATTAATCTGTAAGTAAAAGTTTATGAGTAGGAGCAAGAATTTGAAACGATATAGAAAATCAACTTGAATCATCCAACATACTGTGAGGTAACGGTATATTGGATGATTTTTTTATGTTATCCTCTTTTTCACGTATGAAAAGGAGGAATACTTTGTTGGAAATGAAAAACATCACAAGGATCATACATAGTTTTTACTTTACGCAATCTGTGAAAGTTAGAGCCATAATAACTAGTTTGCCAATTTTTAATGTCGATATCGGGCCAGTTCACATAGTCACCTAGTGTATAAGGATCTAAGCTTTCTCGTAAATCTTTAACCCAGCGTATATTTCGATTTTCTTCATCATCGCATTTCCAAGAGGTAATGTATTCTTGGGCAATAATTGCTTTACGATGAAAATAAGCCGTTTCATTCGGCGAAATATTTTCAACAGCACCTATGAGCGATTGATGCCAAATACTAGCATCTTTATTTGGGGCATGAGAAAGAAAGTATTGCATGAGTTGAATGCCTTTAAGGGGAATAGGTTTATAGACATAGGAACCAGAGCGCTTGAAATTTTCAGGGATGTTACCGCCATTAAAAAATTCGACAGCCTTTATATAAGGAACTTCTTCTATAAAGAGAGAGGGGCTGCCAGTTTCAAGAAGAGGGGATAATAGGGAATGGAGTTCAGAGGGAGAACCGACAAACTCGCCTTGTGCTTCGATTTTATTTCGTTGCTTGGCGAATAATTCGATCGATGAAGTGAGACGTTCATCTATATAAGGTGCCCAGTTTTGCCACGCTTGAAATGCAGCAATAAAGTCTTCCCATTCCCATGTAATTGAGAAAATTGATACATTTTTTACGGGGTGGACTCGAAAAGTTAAGGAAGTGATAATTCCGAAGTTTCCACCACCGCCACCACGGCATGCCCAAAAAAGGTTAGAGTTTTCTTGTTCATTTGCACGAATGGGTTTTGCACCAAATTTTCCACACGCTTGTACCATTTCCACTTCCATTAATTGATCACATGTTAATCCAAATAAGCGTGAAAGCATACCAATACCACCGCCAAGTGCTAATCCAACAATTCCAACGCTTGCACTTGTACCAGCAGGAATTGTAACACCGTAATTCCAAAGTTCTTTATAAACAGTGCCAAGATTTGCACCAGCCTCAATTGTTGCTGTTAATTTCTCTGTATTAACAGTAATGCGATGCATTTCACTCACATCAATAATAAGTCCTCTATTTAAAAGAGAAAAATTTTCATAGCTATGACGTCCACTTCTTAACCGAAATGGTATATGACGTTCACGTGCCCATTTTAAGGCGTTACAGATATCCTTGTTATTTTGACAAAAAACAATAATACAAGGGAGTTTTGGAATACTTAAATTTAAATTCATTCGGGCTACATTGTAGTCAGGATCTGTGGGAACAACGATACGACCTGTTAATTTTGTTTGCTTCAATTTCTTACTCCTTTCCAAAATAATCAGAGCTTTTTATTAATATATGAAAAATGTCTGTAATACGCGTGGACAAGGAGAGGTGGAGAATGAGATTTACCTTTGTGAGAAATAAATAAAGCATAAGAATAAAGAATCTACATAGAGTTCAATGAAAACAGTTGCAAACTGTTCATATTTTGTTATGATAGTGTTACGAAAACGTTTGCATAAAATTCTGATGGGATGCAAAAGGAGAGAAGGACTATGAATAAGACATGGTGGAAAGAAGCAGTTGCTTATCAAATTTATCCACGAAGCTTTATGGATTCAAATGGTGATGGTATTGGA
Organism: Bacillus sp. AFS012607; assembly: GCF_002558005.1. Classification (NCBI taxonomy): domain Bacteria; kingdom Bacillati; phylum Bacillota; class Bacilli; order Caryophanales; family Bacillaceae; genus Bacillus; species Bacillus sp. AFS012607. The sequence goes on along the minus strand of NZ_NTVM01000009.1, from coordinate 116,430 downwards.
GATTTACAAGGTATTATTGCAAAACTGGATTATTTAAAAGACTTAGGTATAGATGTAATTTGGATTTGTCCAATGTATAAGTCGCCTAATGATGATAATGGTTATGATATTAGTGATTATCAAGATATTATGGATGAGTTTGGTACAATGGCAGACTTTGATGCTTTACTAGATGAAGTTCATAAGCGTGATATGAAGCTTATTATTGATTTAGTTATTAATCATACGAGTGATGAACATCCATGGTTTATTGAATCACGTTCATCTAAAGATAATCCGAAGCGTGATTGGTATATTTGGCATGATGGTAAAGATGGTGCGGAGCCAAACAACTGGGAAAGTATTTTTAATGGTTCGGCATGGGAATATGATGAAGAAACAGAACAATATTATTTACATCTATTCTCACGTAAACAACCAGATTTGAACTGGGAGAATAAAGAAGTTCGCGAAGTACTATATGATACGGTTAATTGGTGGCTTGATAAAGGTATTGATGGTTTCCGCGTTGATGCAATCAGTCATATTAAAAAAGAAGAAGGCTTTAAGGATATGCCAAATCCAAAAGAGTTAAAATATGTGCCATCTTTTGATAAACATATGAATGTGAAAGGTATTCAACCTTTATTAGAAGAGCTAAAAGAAAATACATTCTCTAAGTACGATATTATGACTGTTGGTGAAGCAAATGGCGTTAAGATTGAAGATGCTGAGCTTTGGGTTGGAGAAGAGCAAGGTAAGTTCAATATGGTATTCCAGTTTGAACATTTAAGTTTATGGGATGCAGAGAAGAAGAAAGACCTTGATGTTGTAGGATTGAAAAAAGTATTAACGAAATGGCAAAAAGGATTAGAAAATAAAGGATGGAACGCTTTATATATTGAGAATCACGATAAACCACGTATCGTTTCAACATGGGGAGATGACAAACAATATTGGCGTGAAAGTGCAACAGCTCTAGGGGCGATGTATTTCTTTATGCACGGTACACCGTTTATTTATCAAGGCCAAGAAATTGGTATGACAAATGTTCAGTTACCAAATATTGAAGATTACGATGATGTAGCAATTAAAAATTTATATCGCGAGAAAATTGCAGAGGGCGTACCACATCAAGATATGATGGAGATTATATGGGCTTCTTGCCGCGATAATTCACGTACACCTATGCAGTGGAATGATGAGATGAATGCTGGTTTCACAACAAGTACACCTTGGTTTAGCATGAATCCAAATTACAAAGAAATTAATGTTGAAAAGCAAAAAAATGAAGAAAAGTCTATTTTCAATTTCTATAAGAAAATGATTGCCCTGAAAAAAGAGCACGATGTACTGAACTATGGTACGTACGATTTACTTTTAGAAGACGATCCACAAATTTATGCATATACACGTACGTTACAGGATGAAAAAGTCATTGTAATTAGTAATATCTCAAAAGAGGAAGCTGTGTATAATGAGGGTTCATTTGCACTAGAACGCAAACGTTTGCTTTTAAATAACTATGAAGTTGCGGAACATGAAGAAGTAACAACAATTGCTTTAAAACCTTATGAAACAAGGGTTTATCGCATTTCATAATAAAAAAGGATGCTCTTTGAGCATCTTTTTTTATGAAAAAAAATAAATTTCTATTGCAAAGTGAAAACGCTTTTATTAAAATAGATTTATGAAAACGGTTGCGTAAAGATAAAAATAAAGTAATATAAGGAATCGTTTTCATAAAGGGAACAGAAATTACAATTTAAATCATTATGTTGTTATAAATAAAGGGGAGGAAGAACAGATGAAAATTACGTCTTTTGATTTTTGGCAAAAGTTCGGGAAAGCGTTATTAGTTGTTGTAGCTGTAATGCCAGCAGCCGGTTTAATGATTTCCATCGGTAAGTTAATTGGGATGTCTGCTGGGGATGTTAACGCAGTTCATACAATTGCTCGCGTAATGGAAGACATCGGTTGGGCAATCATTACAAATCTACACATTTTATTCGCAGTAGCAATTGGGGGATCTTGGGCGAAGGATCGTGCAGGCGGTGCATTTGCAGCACTATTAGCATTCGTCTTAACAAACCGAATTACAGGAGCTATATTTGGCGTAAACGCTCAAATGTTAGCGGATTCAAAAGCGACAGTTTCTTCAGTAATAGCAGGAGATTTACTTGTAAAAGATTATTTTACTTCTGTACTTGGTGCACCAGCATTAAACATGGGAGTTTTCGTGGGGATTATCACAGGTTTCTTAGGAGCTAATCTATATAACAAATATTATAACTATAATAAACTGCCACAGGCATTAGCATTCTTTAATGGAAAACGATTTGTGCCATTCGTTGTAATTCTTTGGTCTACAGTTACTGCGATTGTATTATCACTTCTATGGCCATTCATCCAAAGTGGGTTAAATGAATTTGGTCGCTGGATTGCAGCTTCAAAAGATAGTGCACCAGTTGTTGCACCGTTTGTATATGGAACGTTAGAGCGTTTATTATTACCATTTGGTTTACACCATATGTTAACGATTCCGATGAACTATACAGAGCTAGGCGGAACATATACGATGCTAACTGGTTCAAAAGTTGGACAAGTTGTAGCAGGACAAGATCCATTATGGCTTGCATGGATTACAGATTTAAATAATTTATTAGCAAATGGAGATACGAAGGCATATAACGATTTATTAAATAACGTTGTACCAGCTCGTTTCAAAGCTGGACAAGTTATCGGCTCAACAGCAGCGTTAATGGGGATTGCATTTGCGATGTTCCGTAACGTTGATAAAGAAAAGCGTGCAAAATATAAACCAATGTTTTTATCAGCAGCATTAGCAGTATTCTTAACAGGTGTAACAGAACCAATTGAATTCATGTTCATGTTTATTGCTCCAGTATTATATGTTGTATATGCTATTACAACAGGACTTGCATTCGCGCTAGCTGATTTAATTAACTTACGTGTTCATGCATTTGGATTTATTGAGTTAATTACTCGTACACCAATGATGGTTAATGCAGGTTTAACAAGAGACTTAATCAACTTTGTTATTGTTTCATTAGTGTTCTTCGGTCTTAACTTTACACTATTTAATTTCTTAATTAAAAAATTCAATTTACCAACACCAGGGCGTGCAGGTAACTATATTGATAATGAAGATGAGGCATCAGAAGGAACAGGAAATGTACAAGACGGTTCATTAGCAACAAAAGTTATCGATTTATTAGGTGGAAAAGAAAATATTGCTGACGTAGATGCTTGTATGACACGCTTACGTGTAACAGTAAAAGACTTAGATGTTGTTGCACCAGAAGCACAGTGGAAACAAAATGGTGCTTTAGGGCTTATTGTAAAAGATAAAGGTGTACAAGCGGTATATGGTCCGAAAGCTGACGTATTAAAGTCAGACATTCAAGATATGTTAGGTGCGTAATAATATGAAATTGCTAACTTTAAACTGTCATTCTTGGCAAGAAGAGAATCAAATAGAAAAGATACAATACCTTGCTAAAGTAATTCAAGAAGAAGAGTACGATGTCATCGCATTGCAAGAAGTAAGTCAGTCCATACAAGCTGAAAATGTATGCGGTAACAAGAAAGAAGATAATTTTGGACTTTTACTATTAGAAGAGTTAAAAGCGCTACATGTAAAAGATTACAATATTACTTGGGATTTCTCTCATATTGGTTATGACGTGTATGAAGAAGGATTAGCGATTATAACGAAGCATAATATTATAAAAGAAGATACGTTCTTTATTTCAGAAAACGAGGATACAACGTATTGGAAAACGCGTAAAATTGTAAGTACAACACTTGCTTATAATGGTAAGGATATAACGTTTTACTCTTGCCATCTCGGTTGGTGGAATGATGAAGAAGAGTCATTCAAAGGTCAAGTCGATCGTTTGATGGAGCGTGTAGATAGCAATAAGCTCGCCTTCTTAATGGGAGATTTTAATAACAATGCTCGATTGAAAGGCGAAGGTTATGAGTATATGATGCAAAAAGGGTTGTATGACACATATGAATTAGCAATAGAGAAGGATGAAGGAACGACTGTCCAAGGCGAGATTGCTGGTTGGGATGAAAATAAACATAGTTTGCGAATCGATCTAATATTGTGTAACCAAAGTAAAAAGGTTCATTCTTCAAAAGTTATTTTTAATGGTACAAACAGAAATGTAATTTCAGATCATTTCGGTGTAGAGGTTCAATTGGATATATAATAGAAGAAATCCTCACAGAGAATAAAAGCTGTGAGGATTTTTTTTAGGAATACAAGTATTTCCAAGAGAAAATACTTGTATTTTTTATGACATTTCATATATATTTGTTATTATTGAATGTAAAACCGATTTGGTCATTTTGTATTCATACTTTGACTCACTTCGTTATATAATGAAGTAAGTGAAAGTTAATGGGAAAAAATAGTACGTTTTTGGTTAATACACGATGTAGAAAGTGATATAATTGCAAAATGTATGTATCATTTTCTAAAGAAGGAAAAATATATAATTAGGTGATAACTTCTATGAAACAGATTTGGCGTATTTATAAGACAGATTTACGGAATGTAGCCAAACATTGGGCTGCAATTGTTATTGTTTTAGGATTAATGATTTTACCATCGTTATATGCATGGTTTAACATTAAAGCTTCTTGGGATCCGTATGGAAATACAAAAGAGGTTCCCATTGCAGTTTCTAACCAAGATGCAGGTTCTAATTTAAGAGGGAAAGACATTAATATCGGGAAAGAGATTGTAGACTCCCTTAAGAAAAACAAAAATCTTGGCTGGAAATTTGTAGATGAAAAACAAGCAATTTACGGAGTTGAGCGTGGGGATTATTATGCAAGTATTACGATTCCAAAAGACTTCTCTGAAAAAATTGCAACTGTTCTGGATGAAAATCCGAAAAAACCAGAACTGGATTATTATGTGAATGAAAAAGTAAACGCGATTGCACCGAAGATTACAGCAAAAGGTGCATCAGGTATTACAGAAGAAATTAGTAAAAACTTTGTAAAAACAGCAAACGGTGAGATTTTTAAAATTTTCAATGACCTTGGAATCGATTTAGAAACAAACTTACCAAGTATCGAAAAAGTAAAAGATCTTGTATTTAAGTTAGAAGCGCAGTTCCCAGAAATGAATACACTCATGGATAAGGCGTTAGATGATGCGACTCGAGCAGAAGATATTGTGAAAGTGGCGCAAAAAGAGTTGCCGGTTGTAGAGAGTGTTATGAATGATGGGCAAGAAGCGTTAGGGAATTTAGATAAATTCTTTGCGAGAAATGATGAAACATTGCAACGTGCTCCAGGAACTATTAAGAATAATTTAATGGTAATGCAGCAGGGATTGGATGCTGCAGCGAAAATTACGGATTACTTAAAAAATCCGGCATTTGACTTTAATCTGACATTGCCAGATCCAGCTAAATTACCAGTCTTACCTAATATAACTATTCCACAAATACCAGAGATTCCAGCATTACCACAAGTGAATGGTGAAGGGTATAAAAATATTGCTAAAAATATTGATCAAACTGTAAACACTGTTTTCAATTCTACTCGTGTTGGAACGGCATATGTAAAGAGTGTTATGAATGGCCTTCAAAATAAAGGCGTGGATCCAGCTGTAGCACAGAAAAATGTGCAGGATGCTTCAAAGCTCCTCCAAGAGCGTATCGATAGTGTTTCATATTTGATTGATTTCTTTACAGCTTTCAAGGAATCAGCTTCCACGGAATTCGGTAAACAGTTCTTTGGAAACAGAGTGGAAAGTTTAACGGTGCTTAAAAATTCTATGGTGGATGCTAACAATAGGGTTAAGCATGTAGGAGATTTAATTAGTTCCGGACAAGAAGTTAAACAAGATGTGCGAGATGCTGTAAATCAAAAATTAGATGCAGTAAATAATTTAGTAAATCAAGCTGAAAAGGATTATAATGCAACGTTTGTAGCTGATTTTGAAAAAGCAGTAAGTACAGCTGAGCAACTGAAAAGTAAGGCTGAAAATGCGCAAGAAAATGCACAGCAGCTTAGAGGCAATTTAAATCAAGATATAAATAAGGCTAATGAGATATTAAACAATGGTAGAGAGAAATATGATAAAGCTGTAAATGATTACAGCAGATTAAAAACAGAGCTTGAAAAAGCAAGAGAAGACTTAAGTAACAAAGGTGTTAATGGATTAGATTCTACAAAAGTAGCCTTAAATGATTTGAATGGGCAGTTCAAAGCAAGTTGGAATTTAGTTAATGACATGATTCCAGTTCTGGAAAGTACAAATAAAGTGTTAGCTGATGTGAATAGTGATAAAAACCTTAATGGTACAATTTCTAAGTTAAATAAAGCAAAAGATGGTTTACAAAAAGGAATGGAGTTAACTGATAAAGGAATTGACGCTATTAATAAAGGTCAAAAACCAGCAGCAGATGTTATTGAAAGTATTAATCAAGTGTCTAAAAGTGTTTCGGGCCAAATTGGTGACATTTTAGCTAAATATGACTCAGAAATCACTCCAAATTTCAATGCAGCAATTGCTCGCACAAAAGAGATGTCTAAAAACACATCTCAAATTTTAAAAGAGGCAGACAAAAAGCTTCCAGATGTTAAAAAATTACTAGAAGATTCATCAAAAGGTTTAGTAGATGGTAAAAAGAAATTAGCAGACATTAAAGCTGAAATGCCAGCTACTGAGAAAAAGATTAAAGAATTAGCAGATAAAATTCGTGATTTTGAATCTGAAGAGGATTTAAAAGACATCATACGCTTATTGAAAAATGATGTTGAGAAGCAAAGTGATTACTTTGCGAATCCGGTAAATTTAAAAGAGAATAAATTATTTGCGATGCCGAACTACGGTTCAGCAATGTCACCATTCTATACAGTGCTTGCATTATGGGTAGGCGCATTATTAATGGTTTCATTATTAACAGTAGAAGTACACGAAGAGGGCGCGAATTATAAGAGCCATGAAATTTACTTCGGACGTTTATTAACATTCTTAACGATAGGTCTTTCACAAGCGTTTATCGTATCGATGGGAGATATATTCTTACTCGGTACGTACGTAGTCGATAAGTTCTGGTTTGTGTTATTTAGTTTATTTATTGGTGGAGTCTTCGTTTGTATCGTATACTCACTCGTTTCTATTTTCGGAAACGTTGGGAAATCGATGGCGATCATTTTACTTGTACTGCAAGTAGCAGGATCGGGCGGAACATTCCCAATTCAAATGACACCAGCGTTCTTCCAAGCAATTTATCCGTTCTTACCGTTCACGTATGCAATTAGTGCAATTCGTGAAACAGTTGGCGGAATGCTTTGGGATATCGTAACACGAGATTTACTTGTGTTAAGTGTTTTCGTAGTAGTTATGATTGTTGCTGCGTTATTACTGAAAACACCAATTAACAAATCAAGTGAAAAATTTGTTGAGAATGCAAAAGGAAGTAAAATCATTCATTAAGAAAAGGTTCCTACCGAGAGCGGTAGGAACCTTTTTGTTTAATCGAACTTTAGTTTTTTTAATGCGTCTGCGAACGGGTTGTTTAATGGTTCTTCTTCTTTTTTCTGTTGTTTCATATATTTTTGAACGTCACGTTTATCAGCTTTGTTTCCAGATTCTTTTTTACGTCGCTCTTGGAATGTTGATAATTTCTCGCGATAGCCACATTTACATGCAAAGATTTGACCTGCACCTTCACCACGTAATTCTAGTTTCTTCTTACATTGCGGACAGCGAGCGTTTGTTGTACGGGATACATTTTTACGATGACCACATTCACGATCTTGGCATACGAGCATTTTTCCCTTTTTGCCGTTTACTTCTAGCATTGGTTTACCGCAGTCTGGACAAGACTTCGTTGAAATGTTGTCATGTTTATATTTTTTATCACTCGATTTAATTTCAGAAACAATTTCTTTCGTATAGTTCTTCATTTCAGAAATGAATACTTCTTTTTTCAGCTTACCTTTTGCGATAGCCTCAAGTTTTTGTTCCCATTCACCAGTTAGCGTAGGGGATTTTAACTCTTCTGGTACTAAATCAAGTAATTGACGACCTTTTGATGTAATGTGAATATCTTTACCACGTTTTTCAATTAAGAAAGAGTTGAAAAGTTTGTCGATAATATCTGCACGTGTCGCTACAGTACCTAATCCACCAGTCGATTTTAACGTATCAGCAAGTTGTTTATTTTGCGTATCCATATATTTTGTAGGATTCTCCATTGCTGAAAGTAAAGTTGCTTCATTAAAGCGTGCAGGTGCTTTCGTTTGACCTGATGTTTGCATAATTAACTTTACAGTTAATGTATCGCCCTTTTCGATGTGGGGTAGAAGCTGCTCTTTTACGTCATCAGTTACATCATCGTCTTCAAATCGATTTTCGTATACTTCCTTCCAACCAGCATGTAAAATTGTTTTTCCGCGTGCAATGAACGTTTCACTACCAACTTTAGTATGTAATGTTAGTTGCTCGTATTCGAATGCTGGGAATAAAACAGCTAAGAAACGTTTTACAACTAAATCATAAATTTTACGTTCTTTATCTGTGAATGCTGAGAAGTTAACGTATCCTTCTGTTGGAATAATCGCATGATGATCGCTTACTTTACTATCATCAACAAATGATTTATTAGCCTTGATAGGCTTTTGTAATACTTTATGTGCTAAAGGACGGTACTCTCCAACGCCACATGCTTTTAAACGTTCTGGAAGTGTTTCAACGATATCAGATGAAATGTAGCGTGAATCTGTACGAGGGTACGTTAGCACTTTATGTTGTTCATATAACTTCTGCATAATGTTTAATGTTTCTTTCGCAGAGTAACCGAACTTTTTATTTGCATCACGTTGTAATTCAGTTAAATCGTAAAGACCAGGAGAGAATGACTTCTTCTGTTTTTTATCAATTTCCACAACAGTAGCATGTTGTTTATCTAAACCTTTTACAATACCATCAATTTTTTCTTTATTAAAACTACGGCTATTGCCATTTGCATCTTGCCAAGTAAGTTTGAGTTTCTCCATCGTTTGAGCTTCGATGCCGTAGTAAGTTTGTGCTTTGAAGTTCTTGATTTCATCTTCACGACTAGCAATCATAGCGACAGTAGGCGTTTGTACACGACCGCAATTTAACTGAGCATTAAAGCGAGTCGTTAAAGCGCGAGTTGCATTAAGACCGATATACCAGTCAGCTTCTGAACGTGCAACTGCTGAAGCGTATAAATTGTCATAGGCTTTACCTGGTTTTAAATTTGCAAAACCATCTTTAATTGCTTTATCGGTTACAGAAGAAATCCATAAACGTTTGATTGGTTTGTTTAGCTTAACTTTATCGATGATCCAGCGTGCGACTAATTCCCCTTCACGTCCAGCGTCTGTTGCTACAATAATTTCATTTACATCTTTTCTAAGTAGCTGACTCTTTACAGCATTAAACTGTTTACCAGTTTGTTTAATAACCGTTAATTTCAAACGCTCTGGTAGCATCGGTAAATCTTCTAAATTCCACTGTTTATATTTCACATCATAGCTTTCTGGATCTGCTAATGTAACGAGATGACCTAAAGCCCAAGTTACAATATATTTACTACCCTCAAGATAGCCGTTTCCTTTTTTATCACACTTCAGTACACGAGCAATATCTCGTGCAACGGAAGGCTTTTCAGCGATTACAACGCTTTTTGACATATTAAAAACATCCTTTCAAATTTCCATAAGTTAAATATAGCATACATCTTCTTGAGATTCAGTTTCGCTTCATATTTGAGCTGTTTTTAGTGGAATGAACAAAATCCTCACTGATTAAAGTTTCACTTTATATAGAAAAGTAAAGAACTTGTTATTTTACTAGAATAAGAGTAGACTTTGAAGTAGATGAATAAGAAACACATGGGAGTTTGTGGATACAAACTGAGAGTATGGCTACTAGTCCGTCATTGACCATTTGAACCTGTTGGATAATGCCAGCGTAGGGAGAGTGTAAAAGCACATGTTCAGGCACTTTGCGTACGCGCGAAGTGCCTTTTTGTGTATCTCCCATCATTATAGTTAGGAGATGAAAAGGATGAATATGAAAGAAATTAGTAAAGTAGTGGATTTGGTGAGAGAATCTAATCCGCTCGTTCATAATATTACAAATGTTGTTGTAACAAATTTTACTGCTAACGGTTTGTTGGCACTTGGGGCATCGCCTGTAATGGCGTATGCAAAAGAAGAAGTAGCAGAAATGGCTAGCATTGCTGGAGCGTTAGTATTAAATATGGGAACACTTCGTCCTGAGGAAGTAGAAGCGATGTTACTTGCTGGTAAATCAGCAAATGTGAACAATGTGCCAGTACTATTTGATCCAGTTGGTGCAGGAGCAACTTCGTATCGAACAGAAGTTGCGAGACATATTCCAGCCGAAATAGATTTAGCAATTATCCGCGGCAATGCGGCTGAAATAGCAAACGTTATTAATGAGAAATGGGAAATTAAAGGGGTAGACGCTGGTACTGGAAATGGCAATGTTGTAAGTATTGCAAGGCAGGCAGCAGATGAACTAAATACAGTTGCTGTCATTACTGGAAAAGAAGATGTTGTTACAGATGGAGAGCGAACTGTTCTTATTCGAAATGGTCATCCTATTTTAACAAAGGTTACGGGAACAGGGTGTTTACTAACTTCGGTAATAGGAGCATTTGTAGCAGTAGAAAAAGATTATGTAAAAGCAGTAGTAGCCGCATTAACGTTTTATGGTGTAGCTGCGGAACTGGCAGCTGTTAAAACAGTAGAAAAAGGGCCAGGTAGTTTCCAAATTGAATTTTTAAATCAATTAGCGAATACAACTTCAGCTGATATTGAGAAGTATGGGAAGATTGAGGAGTTAGAGTAAGGGGGATGAAACATACGATGCGCATTGAAACAAAGAAAATGTCTAAGTTATTACAAGTGTATTTTATTATGGGAAGTAATAACTGCACGAGGGATCCTTTAGCTGTATTGAAAGAAGCGTTAGATGGTGGAGTGACACTTTTTCAGTTTCGCGAGAAGGGGGAAGGTTCTTTAATCGGAGGAGATAGAGTGCGCTTTGCAAAAGAATTGCAGACGCTTTGTAAGGAATATAGTGTTCCTTTCATTGTAAATGATGATGTAGAATTAGCCATTGAATTAGATGCAGATGGTGTTCATGTAGGACAAAATGATGAAGGGATTACATCTGTTCGTGAAAAAATGGGAGATAAAATTATCGGCGTATCTGCTCATACAATTGAAGAAGCACGCTTTGCAATCGAAAATGGAGCAGATTATTTAGGTGTTGGACCTATTTTCCCAACGAGTACGAAAAAAGATACGAAAGCGGTTCAAGGAACGAAAGGATTAGCTTATTTTAGAGAACAAGGAATTACAGTGCCAATCGTTGGTATTGGTGGGATTACAATTGAAAATACAGCGGCAGTTATAGAAGCGGGTGCGGACGGTGTTTCAGTTATTTCAGCAATTAGTTTAGCTGAATCTGCGTATGAAAGTACGAGAAAATTAGCTGAAGAAGTAAAGAGAAGTTTGTAGAAAAGGACATGTAGTATTTTAAGTGCTACATCGAGAAGTAGACTGCCCAAAAAATTTAAACAAACCCTTATTAAAAAAGCACAAACCTTTTTAAATAAGGGTTTGTGCTTTTTCTTTAAAACATAATAGAAATTAAAAGCATTCCAATTCCGATAGAAGTAAATGTTGCAATTAAGCCTGGAATCATAAAGCTATGATTTAATACGTATTTACCGATACCTGTTGTACCAGTACGGTCAAAGTTAATGGCAGCAACGATTGTCCCGTAGTTTGGAATGAAGAAATATCCGTTTACTGCAGGGAACATCGCAATCAGTAGTGCTGGTGGAATACCAAGGGATAGTCCAAGTGGCATTAAGGCACGTACTGTTGCTGCTTGGCTGTACAGTAAAATAGATAGAATGAATAGTGCGATGGCAAATAGCCAAGGTGCACTTGTTACTAAATGCTGAATAGATCCTTGAATCATATTTAAGTTTCCATTAAAGAAAGTATCTCCCATCCAAGCGATACCGAAAATAGCAACAACTGCTGTTGCTCCTGCTTTAAAGACGTTACCAGACACAATGCTTTCTACATTTGGTTTACAGAAAATAATAATAAGAGCCGCGATAGTTAACATAACCATCTCAATTGTGTTCGGCATGGAAAGACGGGCTAACTTCCCATCAACTATCCATCCTGGACGAAGTGCTTCAAATGAACCAAGAAGTACAACAAGGAAGGTTCCTACAAGGAAAAGGATAACTGATAATTTGGCGCCCTTTACACCTACAAATTCTTTTTTCTCTTCAAGCTTAGGAATCATTCCTTCTTTTAATCGTTTTAAGTATTCAGGGTCTTCATTTAATTCTTTTCCCATCTTACTAGCAACGAATGCTGCTAACATACAAGCAATGAAAGTAGAAGGAATACTCACTTTTAAAATATCTAATAAAGTGATTTTATAGTCAGCTAACATTGCTAAAAGAGCAACTGTGGCAGCTGAAATTGGGCTAGCTGTAATTGCTTGTTGAGAAGCGATTACGGCAATCGACATTGGGCGTTCCGGTCTAACCCCTGATTCACGAGAGACTTCTGCAATAACAGGAAGTACAGAATAGGCAACGTGACCAGTACCTGCACATAGTGTGAATAAATAAGTAACAATTGGAGCAAAAAAAGTAATACGCTTTGGATTTTTTCGTAATGCTTTTTCAGCTAGGTGAACAAGATAGTCCATTCCTCCAGCAGCTTGCAAAGCACCAGCGGCTGTAATTACTGCCAAAATCATAAGCATTACATCGATAGGAGGCGCGGTCGGTTGTAAGTGGAAGACAAAAACGAGTATTGCCATACCAACTCCACCCATTACTCCTAAACCAACTCCGCCTAGGCGTGCACCAATAAAAATACAGAGTAACAAGGTAAGAAATTGTAGCCAAAACATGATAAACTACCTCCGAAATTCATTAGTTAAGATATATTCGAATAGTTTAATTTGAATGAAAATTAAATAAATACCCGAAGAAATCCTTGTTATTTATACATTTTTTATTATATAACACAAAAAAAGTAACATTCACGTACTTTTTGAAATTATTTCGAAAAAGCAATTCGTTAAAAATTTGTATTTATATCTCTAAATAAGTAGACATTTTGATTTATATGTTGTAACCTTTGATAGAGAATATATGATTCTCATAGAACTCCCATATCGTTCAACTCGTTCAGCGAGAAAGGCAAACTGATGGAAACATGAGGACGCAAAACTACAGGAGCTAAGGTCGAAAGGCTATGCTAGCCAGTTACCGGACGGATAGGGTTGGTCTTGGCCAATGCTTTTACATTGGCTTTTTTTTATTCTCGAACATATTGAGAAACATCTTTAAACAAAATATTCATATATTTTGTTTTTTTGTTTAGAATCATTAAGGAAGGTGGATATTAATGAAAAAATATTGGCATAAGTTATCGTTCCTTCAAAAGAACGTCTTATTAACCGTATTAGTTATTTTGACACTTGTTGGAAGTATGGGTGCGTTAAGTTTCAACATGTTTCAAAATAGTATGATGTCTTTATTTGAAAGACAGTCTATTGAAACAGGAGAAATAGTGTTGAAAAAATTGGATGTAGAATTAGTTAGAGACATGGCGAAAGATCCTACAGCCGAAAAAGTGAAAAAAGAAAAGTTAACAGAGAAATTAGATGAAGTGTCAAAAGAATTGAAAAGTGTTGGACAAACGTATGTTACAGGAGCAAAGCCGAATGAAAAGCGGGAATTACAACTCGTTGGTTTGACTACAGAGTTAACAAATGCATTCCCTATAAAGCCGGGAGATTATTATGAACAACCCGCTCATTGGATGAAGGCGTACGATAAGGTCATTGATACGAAAAAGGCCCAAATGACAGAAGTATATGAAGATGAAATAGGTTCGTGGGTGACAATATTAGAACCAATTACAGATGGAGAAAACAATATTGTTGCAATTATTGCGGCTGACTTAGATGCTTCCATTGTTCCTATTACAAAAGAGAAGTTTATGATACAGGGCTTACTCTTTATCATTATTTCATTAGCAATTGCGACTATTACTCAATTCTTTATCGTGCGTCACTCGCTAGCTCCATTAAAAGATTTACGAGAAGGATTACGTAAAATTGGTGAAGGTGATTTAAGTATTAAATTAAAAGAAAGACCAGATGATATTGGAATTATTAATGTTTATTTCAATAACACGATTGAAAAATTTAAAGGGATTATAGATAAAGTAAGGCAAACTGCTGAGCAAGTTTCTTCTTCTTCACAAGAATTGTCGGCGAGTACAGAGGAAAACAGTATGGCAGTTCAAGAGATTGCAAGTTCTATTGAAGGTTTAAGAGTAGGGGCACAGTCTCAAAAAACTTCAGTACAACAATGTTTAGGAATTGTACATGGAATGGAAGATAAGGTAGAAGAGATAACTGGGGCTGCAAAACAAGTTGCGGTTGCTTCTGAAGGTATGGAGCAACATTCAATTGAAGGTAATGAAGTGATTGGACAAATTATTAATCAAATGAGTTTAATCCAAAATGCAGTACAGGATTTATCTTCCATCATTTATTCGTTAGAAACAAGGTCAAAAGAAATTAGTGATATCGTAACTGTAATTACAGGTATTTCAAATCAAACAAATTTATTAGCTTTAAATGCTTCTATTGAGGCTTCACGTGCTGGAGCAGCTGGAAGAGGGTTTGCAGTTGTTGCTGATGAAGTACGAAAATTAGCAGAACAAACTGAAGCGTCTGCAAAAGATATAGCGAAATTAATTGGTGAAACACAAGCTGAGACAGAAGATGCTGTAGTTTCAATGCAAAAAGGTTCAAAAGAAGTAGAAACTGGAATTTCACTTGTTCAAAGTAGTGGAGATTTCTTTGAAAAAATTTCAAAATCAGCGCAATCTGTTACAGATCAAGTAAAAGCTGTCTCTGGTAATTCGAGTGACATTTTACAAAATAGCCAGAATATTGTTCAAGTCGTAAATGAATTATCACATATTGCAAATACTTATGCCAACAGCAGTAGTAATGTTGAAGAAAGCATGAAAGAGCAAGAAATATCAGTACAAGATATTGCAGAATTAGCGACTTCTTTAAGTTGGCTTTCTCAGGAATTACAAGAGCTAATTGGTGAGTTTAAAAGTGAATAAGAAGAAAGATCAATTCTAATCGAAGGGGGATCCCCCTTTGATTATGAATTGAACTAATTTGCCCGTTAATAAGGGATGAAAAAGGTGTGAATTTTCACACCTTTATTATATTTGAGAGAGGAATTTACATAAATATGAAATTAGCAATTTCTTATAATGAGATGGTAAAAGAATTTTTAGGAAAAGTAGAAGGAAGTATTAAAATACCTAAAGATGTTCAAGGAACAGAATTTGGGGTAAAAAGAAAAACTGAACTATTTCCAAATTTGACTCACATTGTAGATTTAATAGGAGCGACTGCAACGTGGTTATATCATATTTCTAAAGAAAAACATATTGTCGTGCTTTATCATGTAAGAGGAAGTTTATTTCCGATTACTATTGAAATTTCTAATTTTCTCTCCTATGAAAGTTTGAATTTACAGATTGAAGAGCAACTGGAACAAATTAAAGAAATGAATGAGGAAGAAATAGAAGAGTTTCAAAACGGTAATACATTATATGAAATGTCACCTATTATTATTGGTGAAACATATTATGAGCTACAAGACACGAATACATTACAATTTGTATTCAGTAAAAATATGCAAAGCGTAGAAATAATATTTAATAGTGTTAATTGGAAAGAGACAACGATTACTCGTTATGCACAACAAATACAAGGTGTTTTAATCAATGCATTACAAAATAATAATAATTATATAAATGATTTTAATGTTATTACAGAGGCCGAGATGGCACTTTATAGTCAAGTGAATGATACGACAGCAGTATATCCTGAGAAAAGTATCGTCGATATGTTCTATAATACTGTTACTCAATTTCCAAATCGTATAGCTTTATCTTCAAGGGAAGGTACTTTAACTTATGAGGAGCTAAATAAAAAAAGTAATCAAATAGCTCATATGTTAATTAAAAACGGCGTCCAATTAGGAGACTATGTTGGAATATTTATGAAACGTAGCATAGACACAGTAGTAAGTATGGTAGCTATATTAAAAGCTGGTGCAGCGTATGTTCCGATTGATCCAGATTATCCGGAAAGTAGAATACAGTACATTATTCAAGATAGCCAAGCGAAAGTTATATTGATGAAAGAGACGCCTATAACATGTGATGGGGTTCAAACAGTTTCAATGTATGATAGTGAAACTTGTGAAGATATAGATGTAAAGTTGTCTATTCATTGTGATGATGTAGCTTATATGATTTATACATCTGGTTCAACAGGGAATCCAAAGGGAACGATGTTAGCACATAGAGGCGTTGTTAATCTGTACATTTGGATGCAAAAGCAATATGAATTGACAGAAGAGGATGTATTTGCCCAATTTCCTTCCTTTAGTTTCGATGCTTCTGTATGGGAGTCATTTGCTTCTTTATTCTGTGGAGGAAACTTGTATGTATTATTAGAGGAAGAGCGATTGTCTGTAGAAGCATTTGCACATGCAATCTATAAAGTGAAAGCAACTTCGATCTTGGCATTAGCAACAATTTTTGTTCGACAAGTAGCAACTTATTTAGCAGAAGAAGATATATATAAGCTAGCTTCCCTAAAAAGAATTGCGATTGGCGGTGAAATGTTGCCTGTAGAGGTTATTAAATTGTGGAGAGAAAGAATAGGTACAAATGTTGAAATTCATAATGTATACGGACCGACAGAATGTACAGTAGTGACGACAACTTATAAAATACCTAGTCAGTTAAATGAGGATGTTGCGAGTATTCCCATTGGTAAACCATGTTCTAATTATCAAGTTATGATTTTGGATGAGAATATGAATCTTTGTCCAATTGGTGTACCTGGTGAATTATATATAGATTCAGTAGGATTAGCAAAAGGGTATTTTAATAAACCTAATAAAACAATTGAAGCTTTTATTCCGAACCCTTTTAATCCTATAGTTAATATATATAAAACAGGTGATATTGTTAAGTTGCTAGAGGATGGAAATATAGAGTTTTTACATCGGAAAGATGATCAAGTAAAAATTAGAGGACATCGTATTGAACTAGGAGAAATCCAAAGTAAAATTTCTCAAAATCATAATATAAAAGAAAATGCTGTTTTTGCTAAGAAGAGTAAGGAAGGTAGCCAATATTTAATCGCGTTCTATACAACTTTAAATAAAAAAGAAATACCAGAATTAGTTTATCAGTTACAAGAGCAATTACCAGATTATATGGTGCCATCTAAACTAATTTATATTAATGAATTACCACTTACACCTAATAAAAAGATTGATGTTAAGAAGTTAGCTCAGTTAGAAGAAAAGTATGAACCGGTTCGTCTACAAGAATATGTTGCACCTTCTAATAAAGCAGAAAAACAAATAGCGAACGCTTGGGCGGAAGTATTAGGAATTTCAAAAGTTGGAGTGCATGATGATTTCTTTACAATTGGTGGACATTCATTGAAAGTATTACGAGTCTTAACATTGTTAAAAGAAGATTTCTCACATTTAACAATTCAAGATTTCTTTAAAGAAAGAACGATATATGGATTAGCTCGAATTGAGCGAGAAGTAAAAGTAGAGAAAGAAGAAGTATTTCGTGAATATAAAGTGATTCACGAACCGGATACTATTACGTATGCAAACGTTTTGGAAGAAACCCAGATTTCAAATGTCTTTTTAACAGGAGCTACTGGTTATTTAGGATCACACATATTATATGAATTGCTGAGAGATACATCTGCTACTATTTATTGTTTAGTAAGACCAACCAAAGATGTGCAGCAAAGAATTATAGATACATTAACAGCTTACTTTAATGATATATGTGAAGAATGGTTACAGCGTATACAGGCCGTAGCTGGTGATCTGGGAGAAGAGTATCTTGGGATGAGCGAAGAAGAATTTATGTTCATCAGTTCTAAGATGGATACGATAATTCATTGCGGTGCAGATGTAAGACATTTTGGAGATGTAAAACAATTTGAAAATATAAATGTCCAAGGAACTAGCCGTATGCTAGCATTAGTGGAAAAAGATGCTACATTCCATTTTATTTCTACGATTGGTATCCCGTTAGAATTAGCAGTAGATCAATGGGATACATACATGAAAACTGGTGATTTTAATTACAGTGTAGACTTAGAGAATGTATATTCAAATAGTAAACTACAAGCGGAAAACATTGTTCGTGAAGCAATGAAAAATGGTTTGCGTGGAAATATTTATCGTGCAGGTAATTTAGCATGTCATTCAGAAACAGGTTCGTTCCAACAAAATATTGAAGGAAACGCATTTTATCGTCTTATTAAAACAATGCTATTAATTGGAAAAGCACCAAATGTGAAGTGGAAAGTTGATTTCACACCAATTGATTTTGCTAGTAAATCAATTGTAACGTATGTACAAGATTCACAAATAGATGGAGAAACATTGCACATCTGTCATCCACATCAAATTGAGTTTGAACAATTTATACAGCTAATTGGAGAGTGTGGATACAATCTTGAACTGGTTACACTTTCAGAATATGAAAATGCCGGACTTGAATTAGCAAAGGGAAATGAAGTAATAGCAGAGTTAATTGCTTCTCAAGTTGCAGGAGATGGAGCGCAGCAATCTGAAATTGTAATGGGTACGCGTAGAACGAATGAATGGATTAAGAAAAAAGAATTGAAAGTACCAGCAATTAATAAAGAATTTATACAGCAGTTATTAGCTCATGGTGAAAAAGTTGGTTATTTTCCAAAAATAATGAAATGATTATGCATGCTTTTGTTTGTTCAATAAAATAAATCATGCTACAATGAAAACGAATTAAGGACCGGGGAGCCAATTGGCTGAGAGGATGTAAGTAAACATCGACCCTCAACCTGATCTGGATAATGCCAGCGTAGGGAGTTACTTAAAGTGATGTAGCATATGTTATTCTATAATAACTTGCATACAAGGCTTTCCTACGCAGTAGGAAAGCCTTTTCTTATTTTTGAAATTTAATTTTATAAGGGGGATTTTATTATGTCACAACAAGTTACAATGTCATTTTCAGTAGTACCACAAGCGAAAACGAAAGATGTATATTCTGTTGTCGATAAAGCAATTGAAGTTGTGCAACAATCGGGAGTTCGTTATGAAGTAGGGGCAATGGAAACAACTTTGGAAGGAGAATTAGATGTACTTCTTGATGTCGTTAAACGTGCACAACAAGCTTGCGTCGATGCTGGAGCAGAAGAAGTGATTACTTCTATTAAAATCCATTATCGTCCAAGCACTGGTGTAACGATAGATGAAAAGGTTTGGAAGTACCGTGATGAATATGCAAAACCAGAAGCAATCTAAACTTATTACAACTATTTGGCTTATCCTTCTCATTGCGATATGGGAAGGATCTGTTTCATTATTTAAAATCGAACCGTGGATTTTACCAAAGCCTTCTGCCATTGTTCAAGAATTAATTGGGATGAAAGATTTACTATTACCAAATACGATGCAAACACTGCAGGAAGTTATAATTGGACTATTCTTTGCAATTTTATTGGGGACGAGCATCGCAATTATTATGGACGTTATACCGTTATTTCGTATTTTAATAAATCCATTGCTCGTTATTTCGCAAACAATTCCAATTGTTGTACTTGCACCACTATTTATTATTTGGTTTGGATATGGGATGTTGCCGAAAGTAATGGTCGTAATACTCGTTTGTTTCTTCCCAATTGCGCTTAGTATTTTAGAAGGTTTTCAAACAGTAGATAAAAACATGTTGAAGCTGTTACAAACAATGAAGGCGACGAAATGGCAAGTTTACCAGAAAGTAAAATTTCCAGCAGTGCTTCCATACTTTTTCTCAGGCTTAAAAATTGCAGTTACATATAGCGTAATGGGGGCAATTATCGGAGAATGGCTCGGTGCAAGTGAAGGATTAGGCGTTATGCTTACGAGGGCTACAAAATCATTTTTGACTGCCCGAGTATTTGGTGTTGCAGCAATCATCGTTATGGTGACATTGTGCCTGTATTTTATCGTAGAGTTTATGGCAAGAATAACAGCACCATGGATATATAGAAAGGACGGCAGAAAATGAAAAAAGGTTTGAAAGTTATGTTAGCTGCCTTATTAGCGGTAGGTGTGGCTGGATGTAATCCGGCGAAGAAAGAAGAAAGTAAAAGTAAAGATCAAAAAGTAAAAGTAGTATTAGATTGGTTTCCAAATACGAATCATACTGGCTTATATGTAGCACAAACGAAAGATTATTACAAAAAGCAAGGATTAGATGTAGAAATTATTCAACCGGGTGACAATGTAACAGCAGAGCAAATGATAGCATCAGGAAAAGCTGACTTCGCAATAAGCGCACAAGAAAATGTAACGTTGGCTCGTGTGGAAGGGATTCCTGTTGTATCTGTCGGAGCGATTATTCAGCATAACACTTCAGCATTTGCATCACTTAAGAAAGGTAATATGACGTCACCGAAAGATTTTGAAGGTAAACGTTACGGCGGCTGGGGAGGACCAGCAGAAGAAGCGACATTAAAGACGATTATGGATAAGCATCAAGCTGATTTTAATAAAGTTGAAAAAATCATCTTAGGACAAACCGATTTCTTTAAATCAATCGGCCGTGATGCAGACTTTGAATGGATTTATTACGGATGGGATGGAATTGAAGCGAAGCGCCAAGGAAAAGAGTTAAATACGATTATGGTGAAAGACTTAGACCCAGCGCTTGATTTCTATAGTCCTGTTATTATTACGAGTGAAAAACATACGAAGCAAGATAAAGACTTTGTGAAAAAGTTTATGAGTGCAACAACAGAAGGTTATAATTTTGCAATTAAGGAACCGAAAGAAGCTGCTGATATTCTAATTAAAGCTGTTCCAGATGTAAATAAAGATTTAGTTCAAGAAAGCCAGAAATGGTTAAGTACGAAGTATCAAGATGATGCGAAAGCATGGGGTGTACAGAAGGAAGAAATTTGGACGAATTACATGAATTTCTTATATGACAACAAAGTTATTAAAAAGAAAATCGATGTAAAAGATGCTTTTACAAATGAATTCCTTCCAAGTGAAAAATGAGCGGATTACAAATAAAAAATATAGTGAAATCTTTCGACGGAAAGAATGTATTAGAGAATATTAGTGCCTCTATACAAGAGGGAGAGTTTGTTTCCTTTGTAGGACCGAGTGGTTGCGGGAAAAGCACATTATTAAACATGATTGCAAATGTTGAAAAACCAACAAGCGGGAACGTAACGTATAAAGATAAGCAAGTACAAGAGCAAGATGTTGTTAGTTATATGCCACAACAAGATTTATTACTACCGTGGCGATCAGCTTTGCAAAATATCGTTCTTCCGTTAGAAATTGAAGGAAAGCCGAAAAAACAAAGGCTGACAGAAGGAATGGAAGCATTAAAGCAGTTCGAACTAGATGAATATGCAGACCATTATCCAGATGAATTGTCTGGTGGTATGCGTCAAAGAATTAGTTTTCTGCGCACATATTTATGTGAAAAGCCAATTATGCTGCTTGATGAGCCTTTTGGAAAGTTAGATGCATTTACAAAAATGGAAGTACATAGCTGGCTTTTAAACTCTTGGCATCAAGAGAAGCAAACAATCGTTATGGTTACACATGACTTAGATGAGGCAATCTTGCTTTCAGATCGCGTATTTATTTTATCTCAAAGACCAGCGTCAATTGTTGGCGAGGTACAAGTGAAATTACCTAGACCGAGAACGATGGATATGTTAACATCACTCGAATTAAAAAAGGATAAAGAAGAGATTTTAAGTGTGTTAGCTCCTTATATGAAAAAATAGAAAAAGCCTTTTAACAGTTGTTAGTATAATTACTGTTAAGAGGCTTTTTTTAGAATATGAAAAGATGGAGAAGGAACAAAAGGGAAAATAGAGAATAGAATATAACAGAGTAGTTTATACTCTTAATATAACAAATGTTAAAGGAGTGAAAGGATAAAATGACTTTATCAACTGTTCTTCAAATGGTTTTAGCTTGATATGGGAGAAGTCTGCCCATTTTTTAAGATTAAGCTAAATTGAAGACAGCAGGTAAAGAACCTTAATCCTTTTTTACGATAATATGTAATGGGTAAGGTGTATTCACCTTACCCATTTTTATATGCATAATTAAATAAGGATTCATACTGTTGGTCTCTCTATTTAGCTTATGGACGATAAGTAAAGGAGAGAAAAAAATGAGTATATTAACAGTAGAAAATTTAAGTCATTCGTATGGTGAGAAAACCATCTTATATAATGCATGCTTTCGATTATTAAAGGGGGAGCATGTTGGGTTAGTAGGGAAAAATGGGATTGGAAAATCAACACTGCTAAGAATTTTAACAGGAGAACTTATACATGATGATGGGAACATTGAATGGTTTCCACATGTAAAGGTTGGATTTTTGCAGCAGCATATAGATTTACAAGAAGGAATAACAATTGCAGGATACTTGCAAAGTGCATTTTCTAACTTGTATGCGATTGAATATGAAATGTTAAAAATTGCAGAAGAGATGGCTGAAGCAGTAGAAGTAGAAAAATTGTTAGTAAGGTATGGAGAGTTACAAACTATATTGGAAAACTCTAATTTCTATCAAATTCATACAGAAATTGAAGAAGTGGCAATTGGTTTAGGGCTGTTTGAAATAGGATTGGAAAAGGATGTTTCAAAGTTAAGTGGAGGACAGCGGACAAAGTTATTACTAGGAAAGCTTCTTCTAGAAAAAGCTGATGTTTTATTGCTAGATGAACCAACGAACTATTTAGATACAGCACATATAGAATGGTTGCAATCGTACTTGAAACTGTACGAAAAAGCTTATATTATCATTTCGCATGATGAAGTATTTTTGAACAATATTACGAATGTCATTTACCATCTAGAAGAACGAAAAGTTAAGCGATATGTAGGGGATTATGAAAAGTTTTTACAAAGTTACCAAGTACAAAGGAAACAATTACAATCGGCGTATGTGAAACAACAAAAAGAAATTGCTCAGTTAGAAACATTTATTCAAAAAAATAAGATTCGAAAAGCAAAACAGGCAAAAAGTCGAGAGAAAGTATTGGAGAAAATGCAAAGGGTTGAAAAGGTTAATAATATACCTCGGTCCCGTTTTGCTTTTACTGTTTATAATGAACCAGTAAGTCGTATATTACAGGCTGAGAAACTAAGAGTGGGTTATAGTGAGCCGTTATTTCCAGGCTTGAATTTACAAGTGAAAAAAGGAGAAAAGATAGCTGTTGTTGGTCATAACGGTATTGGAAAAACGACAATGTTAAAGACGTTATTAGGTCAAATAAAGCCGCTAAGCGGTTCAATTTTTGTTGGGGAACGAGTAAATCCTGCTTATTTTGCACAGGAAGAGTTTGCTTCAGAAATAACACCGTTAGAGAAAGTTTGGGCAGAACGACCAGATATGACAAAGAAAGAAGTGCGCCAAGTATTAGCGAAGTGTGGATTGAAAGAAGAACACGTATTAAAACCTATTCGTTTATTAAGCGGTGGAGAGCAAACGAAAGTGCGTTTATGTGAACTTATCGTAACGAAAAGCAATGTTTTAATTTTAGACGAACCGACTAATCATTTGGATGTAGAAACTAAGATGGCTTTAAAAGAAGCGTTACAACAATATAAAGGAACGGTTTTAATTGTCTCACATGAACCTTCTTTCTATGAATCGTGGATAACAAAAGTATGGAATATAGAAGAGTGGAATGCTGAACAATATGAATAAAGAAAAGACATTAGCTTTTATGAGCTAATGTCTTTTCTTTGTGATTAACATGATTTTCGAGAACTCTTACATGAGAATTGTATGAAGAAGCACTCTTATGGTGCGCTTATAAGCGTGCTTTTTCTTTTGTTATATTTATAATAATACGAAAGCCTTTCCCTAACAGGTGACTATCTTTCTTTATATATATAGATAGTTCAAAGTGGAATGAAAATAATTCCTATATGTAAAGAATAATGTGGATATTATAGGAAGACAATAGAAATTAAAGGAAATTCATGTAAAATTCAAATTAACTTCATATCAACTTCATATTAGAAGTTAATTATAATAGGTTATTGTGATGCTTTTTATTTTTCATAAAATTAAAAGTTTGAATTTAGGAGGTATTGCTCAAACCTAAATTCAAACTTTAGTGAAATAATTAATGGATATTACGTCTAGTTTTCGCTAATGACGGCATTTAAAAGTTCGGCAGGATTACCCGTTCCTGCACCACCAATTGTAATTGATCCACCAGGAGGAATTTCGCCATTCCATCCTGCGTTCGTAATTACATAATGATTATTTGTTTTACTACTAATTTTAGAATCCCAAACTTGTGTTAAATTGCCGCTATAATCAAATTCTAATTTCCAATTTTTAATAGGAATCGTTCCGTTATTTTTAATTATAATCGAGAAGTTATAACCGCTTCCCCAATTCGAAGTGACTGAAAATGTAGCAGTGCCATTTCCATCAGGAGGTGTTGTATTAGCTTCATCCGTTTTGACAGTAAGAGCGGTAGGGTGTGATTTATTTCCAGAAGCATCTTTGGCAATTACTGAAAATGTGTATTCCGTATTAGGTTTTAAGTTTTTAATTGTAATGCTATTTGTTGTTGCACTCCATTTTTCTTCTCCGGCAGTAATTTCGTATTCAGTAACGCCTACGTTATCAGTGGATGCAGTCCAGCTTAATTGAACTGAGCTTGAAGTTTTATTCGTAACTATAATGTTTTTAACATTCGTTGGTGGCTCAGTATCTTTTTGGTTAATAGGTCCACCAAGTAATTCTTTTACTAGCGTATCAAGTAATTTTGGACCACTACAACTATATTTTGGACTTGTACGGCAATCTCCGCTTAGTTCCCAAAACATTGCTCCACTTAAACCTTTCGTCTTTATATAGTCTGTTTTATATTTCATAGATTCATTGTCATCGTAGCTAATAAATGTGCCTGTAGTTGCATTATATAAATAAGGTACTTTAGCTGTGTCATTCCAGTAGCGTACAAAACCATTTTTATTAACGTAATTGGCTGTTAAATCACCGTAATCATACACACCTGTGTCACCGGTAGAATAATCATCCCAAGTACCTTTAGAAGCAAGTTTCCCATCACTACCTGGTTTGCAAGGTTGATATTGTCCGTTATTTTCTTTTCCACAACTTTTCCAGCCACGTCCGTAAAAAGGTACGCCTAATACTAGTTTATCCACTGGAACACCTTCATTGGTATAAACGTCTATAGCACCATCTACGTAAAAATTCGTATTTGCTGCTGGGTCATTTGGATCCTTATATAGAGCTGCATTATGATTAGAAGTAGCTTCCCATCCACCGTGGAAATCATATGTCATAATATTAATCCAATCGAGTATTTGAGAAATTTTCTTTAGCTCTGTATGATCAGCGTAGCGTTGACTTGCACCTGACGCGATTGTTAGTAAATATTGTTTGCCATCTTCAGCACCTGCTTTATTCAAAGCATTTCGGACGTCTTGAAGAAGAAGAGTGAAATTTTGTTTATCTTCAGGACGATAACTACCACCAGGAATTGTTTCAACGCCCGGATATTCCCAGTCTAAATCTACGCCATCAAATCCATATGCGCGAAGAAAAGCTACTGTAGATTCGGCAAATACTTTTCTTGTCTTTTCATCAGCGGCCATATCAGAAAAGCGGTTAGACCAAGTCCAGCCACCAACGGAAATTATTGTTTTTAAATGAGGATATTTAGCTTTTAATCGTTTTAGTTCTCCGAAATTTCCGCAACGGGCATATTTATCGCAATCTTCCCAAGTTGTACCTGAGCCAGGATACGATTTGGTAACATCAGCCCATGGTTCACCGAGTACGAGAGTACCATTAGGAACCTCTTTATTTTGCAATGGTACACCAGATTCTTTACAGTTCCACGTTTGTTTATTTGGATTATCCGGATGGGTAGAAGGATTTCCATGTTTTCCATTCCAACAAATATCCGCGAAAGCATAGTTAAGGTGAGTAAGTTTTGATGCATCAATGTCAGCAACTTGATAATTACGTCCGTAAACGCCCCACGAAGGAAAGTACCCAACAATTTTTTGACTTTGCTTTGGTGAATCTGCTAATGCGAGATTTGGAGTAATAAAATTTGTGAGAAAAAGAGGTAAGAAAAGTAGTAGAGATAGTAATAGCAGTGTGAATTTTTGAGACCTCATAGCCATTTCTCCTTTCAAAATAAAAGATATATTTAAAGGCATACGCCAATAAATCAAAATGAATCTAGACGTATGAAACGTCTAGATAAAATGATCAGACATCACGAAGTCTATACAAGGGAGCTGGGGGTGATTAAATCGTAACAAATGTAAGATTTAGTGTAAACGCTTTATTAAGTTGAAAAAGACTTTCTCAATACAAAAAGGCTTGAATACAAACTATATATGAAAACGAAAGGTCGGTATGGGAGGAAATAGCTCATTATAAATAAATTTGAGAAAAAATTGTATGGAGCCAATTATTAAAGACGTAGAAAGATAAGGAAATATCATGTAAAATAATAGTAAAAATATGTAAAGGAGGGAATAGTGTGGATGTGTTTTTGAACATTGCTGAAGAAAAAATTCGCCAAGCAATACGGAATGGTGATCTTGATTATCTTCCGGGAAAAGGAAAACCACTACAATTAGAAGATTTTTCAATGGTACCTCCAGAACTTAGAATGAGTTATAAAATTTTAAAAAATGCGGGAATGATTCCACCAGAGATGGAACTACAAAAAGATATATTAAAAATAGAGGATCTAATTGCCTGCTGTTATGATGAAGAAGAGAGAAAGAAATTACGAGAAGAGTTAACAATAAAAACGTTACGTTTTCAGCAGGTAATGGAAAAGAGAAAGATTAAAGATAGTTCAGCTTTTCGTATGTATCAAGACAAAGTATTTCGTAAATTACGCTAAGAGGGATAAGATGACTACATTTAAAACGATAGAAGAAATAGCGACCTATATCGAAGAACAACAATTGGTACTTCTGTTTATTAAAACGGAAAATTGTGGTGTTTGTGATGTTATGCTAAGAAAAGTAAATTGCGTATTAGAGAATTATGATTACGTAGAGAAAATAGAGATATTACTACAAGACATGCAAGAGATTGCGGGGCGATATGCCGTATTTACAGGACCGACAATTTTATTATTTTATAATGGAAAAGAGATCCTTCGAGAATCGCGCTTCATTTCACTTGAAAATCTAGAGAGAACCATTCAATTATTCGAGGAATAAGGGAGGCTTTTATATGGAATTTATTATCGTCATACTATTATTTGTTGTAGTTGGAATAATCGTAACAGCAGTTCGATCGAACAAAAAGAAGGTAAATCTTACAAAACAAAATAACATTCATAATTCATCTAACAGCTCATCACCATTATTTTTCTTTGCTGGATCTGATAATGATAGCTCGCATGATGGCGGTTCACATGATTGTGGAGGGTCTTTTGGGGGAGATAGCGGGGGAAGCTGCGGTGGTGGTGATTGATGAAAATGCGCCTTATATAGGCGTATTTCTTTTTAAACAAACGTTTGATTAGTTGGCTTACATATGCATAAACACAGTTAAACAAACGTTTGATTAATATTTTTAACATACTAAGGGGAATGGAAATGAAAAGGGAACCGAGAGTGAAAAATAAGGGGAAAGTAGTGTTATTTTTATTAGCTGCGGGAGGCGTATTTCTTGTTAAATTAACATTTAAATTTGGAACAATACATATGATTCGAACTTGGTTTGAAAGTACATTTTCTTAAATAAGGAATATAGCCTCTTGCGATAGAGGTTTTTGATTTGTTATTATTAGACTGAACGGTCGGTTTAAAGAGGTGTGAATATGAGAAGAAGCGCAGAAGAGATAAAGAAAGAAATTGCATATAAAGCAGAAAGTCTATTTTCACAGAAGGGCTACGCTGCTACATCTATGGAAGAGATTTGTGAAATTACAGAGCGAAGTAAAGGAAGTATTTATTATCACTTTAAAAGTAAAGAAGAATTATTTTTATTTGTAGTGAAACAGCATACGTATGATTGGGTTGAAAAATGGAATGAAAAAGAGAAGTTGTATAGTACTAGTACTGAAAAACTATATGGTCTCGCGGAATATCATGTAGAGGACATACAGCAACCAATTTCAAATGCAATAGAGGAATTCTCTATGAGCCAAGTTGTAAGTAAAGAGATTCTGGATGAACTGTTAGCTTTAACTAGAGAATCATATGTTATGTTTGAGAAATTAATTGAAGCAGGTATACAGTCTGGAGAGTTCCGTGAAGATAATACTCGTGATCTTATGTATATTGTGAACGGATTATTATCAGGGCTTGGAGTACTTTACTACGAGTTAGATTATAAAGAGCTGAAACGTATTTATAAAAAGGCAATAGATGTATTGTTAAAAGGAATGGCAGCTGAATAATAAGTCAGTTGCTTTTCTTACAAAACAAATTAGACCGAACGGTCGGTTTATGGAAGGGGAATGAAAGTGAAAGCTTTATTTAAAAACCGAGCATTTATGCTCGTTATGGCATCTGATATTTTACAACAATTTGCAATTTGGATCAGAAATATGGCTCTTTTATATTTCATAATGGAGCGGACAAATAATGATCCAGTTTCAGTGTCTCTATTATCTGTCATGGAGTATGCACCTATCTTTATTTTCTCGTTCATTGGTGGTGCATTAGCAGATCGCTGGAATCCGAAAAGAACAATGGTCGCTGGAGATGTGTTGAGTGTACTGTCTATTATAGGAATTGTCCTGTTGTTAAAGCTGGATTATTGGCAGGCTATATTTTTTGCAACACTCATTTCCGCGATTGTAGGTCAGTTTTCTCAGCCCTCATCTTCGCGTATATTTAAGCGCTATGTAAAAGAAGAAGAGGTAGCAAATGCGATTGCATTTAACCAAACATTACAGTCATTATTTCTAATTTTTGGGCCAGTGGTAGGATCGCTTGTGTATACACAACTTGGTTTATTTACGTCACTATATAGCTTAATCATTTTATTTTTGTTATCTGCTATCGCCCTTTCATTTTTACCAAAATGGGTTGAAAAAGAGAAAGTGGCAAGAGATTCATTAAAAAATGATATAAAAGAAGGATGGAAATACGTTCTTCACACGAAAAATTTACGTATGATTACGATCACTTTTACTATTATGGGTTTAGCTGTTGGATTAACGAATCCATTAGAAGTATTCCTTGTAATTGAACGTTTAGGCATGGAAAAAGAAGCTGTTCAATATTTAGCAGCAGCTGATGGAATAGGTATGTTAATCGGTGGTATTGTTGCTGCAGTTTTCGCTTCAAAAGTGAATCCGAAAAAGATGTTCGTATTCGGTATGAGCATATTAGCGATGTCATTTTTAGTAGAAGGGCTATCTACATCATTTTGGATTACTAGTTTCATGAGATTTGGAACAGGTATTTGTTTAGCTTGTGTTAATATCGTTGTCGGTACGCTTATGATTCAACTTGTACCAGAAAATATGGTTGGAAGAGTAAACGGGACGATTTTACCACTGTTTATGGGGGCAATGCTAATTGGAACTTCACTAGCTGGAGGATTAAAGGAACTAACTTCACTAGTTATTGTGTTTTGTATAGCAATGGCACTTGTTTTATTAGCGATAGGGCCAGTTCTACGCATGCAAATAAAGAAAGAAGATGTCGTTAATAAAGAGAAACTAACAAATTCGTTAGCTTCGAAATAACTATTTTAAGGGAGCAAAATTGCTCCCTTTTTCTTTGAGGAACTTTTGACAACTATATGAGCCAATTATATACTGATGTTGTAAAAACGATTTTACAGGTTAGGAGCAATGGTGTGAAAAATCAAATCTATGAATTACGCACTGAAAATAATATTTCACAAGGCGCATTAGCTGATAAATGCAAGGTTTCTAGACAGACGATAAATGCAATTGAGAATAATAAATATGATCCAAGCTTAGCGTTAGCATTCCGTTTAGCTGAAGTATTAGGAACAACTGTTGATAAATTATTTTTGTACAAGCAGTAGAGTCGTTTATTATAAGGCGCACCGTTAAAAATAAAAAAGATCCTCTTCTCATGAGAAGAGGATCTTTTCTTATAGTGTTTTAGTCTTTGGACTAGTTGGTGTAACGGATGTATTATTTTCTGGAACTCTAGTTAATAAGAATCCACCGATAATAAACAGAACAATAATACTAAGAACACCAGCGTTTGTTTTTCCTGTTAATTGCGTTGTAACACCGACTAATACCGGGCCCATAATTGCGGCGAACTTACCAAAGATATTATAAAATCCGAAGAATTCATTAGCAGATTCTTTTGGTACTAGTTTTGCAAAGTATGAACGACTTAGTGCTTGAATACCACCTTGAGATGTAGCAACTAACATTGCTAAAATCCAAAAATCAAGTGTCGTTTTTAAGAAATAAGCATATATGCAAATGATGATATAAATAATGATACCGACATATAGCATTTTTTTACCTGTAAATGTTGCTGATAATTTTCCATATAATAAAGCAAATGGACAAGCGACAATTTGTGTTACAAATAATATGATTAATAGATTCGTTGCACTGATACCGAGATCTGTTCCGTAAGCGGTGGACATGGTAATAATTGTATCGACCCCATCAATATAGAAAAAGTAAGCGATTAGGAACATGAATACAGTTTTATATTCTTTAATATTTTTAAAAGTAGCAGCAAGGCGTTTGAAGCTCATTGTAATTGGTCTAGGGTGACGTTCAATATAGTGCTTTTGCTCTACGTTTTTTAGCATTGGAATCGTAAATAACCCCCACCAAAGAGCTGTTATCGCAAATGAAATTTGACTAGCAATACCAACAGATAAAGGGATAGTTCCTTTTTGAGAAAGAATAATAAGAGCGATACAACCGATGAAAGGAATAGTACTCCCAATATAGCCTAATGCGAAACCTCGCGTAGAAATTCGATCCATTCTATCTTCAGAAGTGACATCTACTAAAAATGCATCATAAAAAATGTTTGCTCCAGCAAAACCGACTAAGGCGAGCATATAGCATCCTAATAATAAGTACCACTGAGATGTTGGAACGACTGCTAACATACTTGTAAATACGATACCGAGTCCAAAGAAGAATGTGAAAAATCGTTTTTTAAATCCTTTATAATCAGCAACTGTGCCGAGAATAGGAGCAAGTATAGAAATTAAAAGTGTAGCGAACGAGTTTGCATATCCCCAATATGCTGTTGAAGTTGCCCCGGATAGTCCAGCTTCTTTTGCAGCTGCTTTAAAGTAAATTGGAAATAATGCAGTTGTAATGACGAGCGAATATACCGAGTTCGCCCAATCGTATAATATCCAGCTTTTTTCTTGTCTGGACATTTTTTTCATATAATGTTCCCCCTTAAATTTGTTTTACTAACAGTGTACAAAAATAAAAATTATAAAAAGAGAAACAGTGATGAATTTTACATAACTTTTACATATATACACAGTTCTTTACAATTGGAGTAAATCCTCTACAATTGCTCCGTCTGTTTCGCCTAAGTGTAAACCGAGTAGTCTAGCGATAGTTGGACCTTCATCAATAAGTCTCATATACGGGACGGTAACGCCGGTTTTTATTCCTTTTCCAGCAGCGATAAAAATTGTTTCATAGTTAGGTTTTGTTGGAGAGTATCCATGCGTACCAAATGTATATTTTTTACTAGGCGTAACATCTTTTTCAGTAATTTCTTTTATAAAATCTCCTGTATAGTTTTCAGTGAAATAATACCCCTCTTGCGCTTCTAACATAAATAAACAATTACCATCTGCACCGCAGTCTTTCGCAGCTTCATCATGAAGTATAAATTCAATTCCATTCTGTTTATTTTGCAGCAGTTCTTCAAGGAGTAGTTGTACTTCTCGAATTGTATCCGTATCATTTTTGTCTTTCACATATACATAGGCAGAGCCATCACAACTTTGGCAATAGGCTTTCCAGTCTACTAATTTGCCTTTTTTATTAAGAGATATAAGTCCTCTTTGATGGAATAGCACATTTAATTGGATGGATTTGTTTTCACTTAAAGCGCTATGATCACCAAGGGCAATAATTGTACTTTCTTCGTATAGATCACTGTCTTTTAAAGTTTGAATAATTTTCCCTAGCCGCTCATCATGTCTATGAATTGCAGCTATTGTTTCGTTAGATTCAAAGCCATGATAATGTCTTTGCGTGTCTAAATCAGTGAAATGTACGAACATAACATTAGGCTTTTTCGTCTGAATGGTGTGTACAGCAGAGGCGAGGACGAAATCATCCAGCTCTGGTTGTGATAAACCATTTCTTATATGGCCGAAACGACGATTTAAATCTAATTGGTATAGTGGGCTACCGCTAAATAAGGAAACTAACACTTGATTTTGCCACGGTCTATTGGGGAAAATTTCTGGTAAATTGTAATCAATGTTTGCTCTCCCAGTAACAGGCCATAGAAGGGCAGCTGTCGTTAAATTTGCTTTACGCGCTTCATCATACAATGTTGTTCCTTTTATCGATTTTCGGTACCAATGCCAATCAGGTGATTCACGTCCTGGTTGAAGTAACGTATTACTAACAACACCGTGCTTGTTAGGATAATTACCGGTTACGATTGTTGAGTGGCTTGGATATGTTACAGAAGGATAAATTGGTTCTACTTTTTCGACAACCGTGCCCTTTTTTATTAGAGATTGGAAATGAGGTAGTTTTTGTAGTATAGGAAAATCTAAAGCTGATAAACAGTCGAATGATAAAATAATGACACGATTCGTTAATGCTTTATCCATAAAGTAATCCTCCTAATTATATAAAACCTATTCTTATATATTACTATTAATACCTAGTAATAAAAATATGTTTTCGAATAAAATTTATTGTTTATTTTCAGAAAAATTAAACATATAATAAGTATAAGGGAATCTACGGACGGAGGGAATAGTATGGACTGGTTAGATGGATTCGGTATATTTTACATCATTGGTGGCATCACAATTCTCCTTGTATTTGCTATTTCATATTTACTAAAGAAACGTTTTCCAGACAAACAGTTTGATATTATATTTGCACTGATTGTAATACTTCTTTGCTTAGCATCATTTCCTGTTACCATGATGGTTATTGGTGGGTGGGAAGGAATGGGATATGGATTTATTGGTTTCTTCGTTCTACTAGGTACACTTATTGGTATGATTGCACATCAACTTGTAAAAATCTCTCGAAAAAGCTACGTATAAAACTGTAAAAAACGAAAAGAATATATAATAATAAGAAAATTAGCTATTGTTTTAAAAAAGAATTTGTATTATGATAATCAACAAATTTATTTCATTATAACGATGAAAAAGGACTAGTACATGTTCAACCTTTTTAGCAGAGAGAGAATCCGCCAGGCTGAAAGATTCTTAAAAAGGCAATATGGAACCTGCCTTTGAGTTCTGCATATGCAGCGGGAATTTCCCGTTATCAAGAAGAGAGCATATACAATTTTTGTGTATGAATCAGGGTGGTAACGCCGGCAAAGCTCGGTCCCTATTTAGGGACGTGGGCTTTTTTGTATTTTCTGGAAGAAGGAGGAAGACTGACTATGGCAAAAGAACAAGTGCAAGCCATTACGAAGATGGAAGAGGACTTTGCGCAGTGGTATACCGATATTGTAAAAAAAGCCGAACTGGTTGATTATTCAAGTGTAAAAGGGTGCATGATTTTACGTCCATATGGTTATGCCTTATGGGAGAATATGCAGAAGGTGATGGATGAGAAGCTAAAAGAAACTGGCCATGAAAATGTATATATGCCAATGTTTATCCCAGAGAGTTTATTGCAAAAAGAGAAGGATCATGTTGAAGGGTTTGCTCCTGAAGTAGCATGGGTTACGCATGGCGGAGATGAAAAGTTAGCGGAAAGACTTTGTGTACGTCCTACATCTGAAACTTTATTCTGTGAGCATTTTTCAAAAATTGTGCAATCCTATAAT
The DNA here is from genome assembly GCF_002558005.1 of Bacillus sp. AFS012607. Lineage (NCBI taxonomy): Bacteria > Bacillati > Bacillota > Bacilli > Caryophanales > Bacillaceae > Bacillus > Bacillus sp. AFS012607. Next base: position 82,192 of record NZ_NTVM01000009.1, on the reverse strand, counting down.
GATTTGCCAAAATTATACAACCAGTGGTGTTCAGTAGTTCGTTGGGAGAAGACAACTAGGCCATTCCTTCGTACGACAGAATTTTTATGGCAAGAGGGTCATACAATCCATGAAACAGCAGAAGAATCGCAGGCTGAAACATTAAATATTTTAAACTTATATGCTTCTTTCTGTGAGGATTATTTAGCGATACCAGTTATTAAAGGACAAAAAACAGAAAAAGAGAAGTTTGCTGGAGCAAAGGCAACTTATACAATTGAAAGCTTAATGCATGATGGGAAAGCACTTCAAACAGGAACATCCCATAACTTTGGAACGAATTTCTCTGAAGCATTTGATATTAAATTTTTAGATCGTAACGGTAAGTGGCAATATGTACACCAAACATCTTGGGGTGTATCAACAAGAATGATAGGTGGGCTAATTATGGTTCATAGCGATAATAATGGACTTGTAATGCCACCAAAAGTTGCTCCAGTGCAAGTTGTTATCGTACCAATTGCTCAGCATAAAGAAGGAGTTTTAGCGAAAGCAACAGAGTTACAAGGACATATTCAAAAAGTTGCACGCGTGAAAATAGATGCTAGTAATAAAACACCGGGCTGGAAATTTAATGAGTATGAAATGAAGGGCATTCCAATTCGATTAGAAGTTGGGCCTAAAGATATTGAAAAGAATCAAGTTGTACTTGTAAGAAGAGATACGAAAGAAAAAGAATTTATATCAATGGATCAATTAGAAGAACGTATTCCAGCACTACTTGAGGAAATTCATGACTCTTTATTTAATAAGGCAAAAGTATTTCGCGATGAGAATACGTATAGTGCGACGAATTTTGAAGAGATGAAACAAGTAGCTGATGAAAAGCAAGGATTTATTAAGGCAATGTGGTGCGGAGAATTAGCTTGTGAAGAGAAACTAAAAGAAGAAGTTGGAGTATCTTCACGTTGTATGCCTTTTGAGCAAGAGCATTTAGCTGACGAATGTATTTGTTGTGGTAAAGAAGCTAAACAAATGGTGTATTGGGGAAAAGCGTATTAATAATCCTTCTGATAGGTGATAAAAAGGACTTTAGGCTGCATAATAAAATGCAACCTAAAGTCCTTTTAGTTTTTACAATTTATTTCATGTATTTTTTAGATGGAAGGATGTGTTTTATTTTGCGTTTTTACGGCGAATAAATAGTAACATACCAATTAGGAATGTTGAAAGCCCCATTAAAATAGATGCAGGATAATGTGTTGCCGTATTCGGTAACTTATCGCCTTGTTTTTTCGCATTATCTTTTACATTGCCACCTTGAGAGCCGTTTCCACTGCTATCGCCTTTAACACGGTTACCGCCCTGAGAGCCATTACCACCTTGAGAACTGCTATCGCCTTTAACACGATTACCGCCTTTAGAGCCATTGCCACCAGAGCCATTGCCACCAGAGCCATTGCCACCAGAGCCATTGCCGCCAGAACCGTTGTCACCAGAGCTACTGCCACCAGAACCGTTGCCACCAGAGCCGTTGCCGCCAGAACCGTTGTCACCAGAGCTACTGCCACCAGAACCGTTACCACCAGAGCCGTTGCCGCCAGAACCGTTGTCACCAGAGCTACTGCCACCAGAACCGTTACCGCCGGAACCATTGTCGCCAGAGCCACTGCCACCAGAACCATTGCCGCCAGAACCACTATCGTTCTGAGAACCGTTATTTCCTGGAGGTTTATTATTATCCTTTGAGTTTCCTTCTGCAAAATGATCACTATTTTGTACAATAGCGTTTGTTAATGGGCGGAAGTTTTCAGTTGCAGCATTACCAATATTTAAACCGCTAAAAAAAGATAAAGAGAGTGTTGATGCTAAAATGAAGATTTTCGTCATGGTTTTCCTCCTAAGAAATTAATATTCCATCTAAAATACATCCCTTTGTAATATTTCTTAGGAAAAAGAGTTTTATGCAAAAAAAACTATATATAGAAAAAGGTGGTGTATTTCTCAAAGCAGAAAAGAGTTAATGTAGATTTCCTACAAATAGTAGAGGCGGAGAATTTACATTCAGAACGGTAGAGGAAGTGGCAGTAGATGAAAGAGTATATAGCGTTTGATATTGGCGGTACGCAAATTAAGTATGGCATTGTTTCAGAAATAGGGAGAGTATTAAAGCGTAAAACAGTTGCAACAGAAATTCATTTAGGCGGAGAACAAACTATTCAAAAACTTATATATGTATCAAAAAAAATAATGAATGAACATACTATTGCAGGAATTGGTATTAGCACCACGGGGATTGTTGATATTAATAAAGGAATTGTGACGGGAGGTGCGGATCATATTCCGGGATATCGTACTATTCCTATTATTGATAGATTGCAAGAGATATTAAAAGTTCCAGTATCGATTGACAATGATGTGAATTGTGCAGCGTTTGGAGAAAAATGGAATGGTAGTGGAAGAGAGAAAGAGAACTTTATTATGCTCACCCTTGGAACAGGGATTGGGGGAGCGATTTTTATAGACGGAGAATTGTACCGAGGGCATTCATTTAGTGCTGGTGAATGGGGGAATATGTTAATAGAAGGAAAACCGTTTGAAGAGGTTGCCTCGATTTCAGGATTAATTCGTCTTGTCAGAAAATATAAAGGCAAAGGTGAGTGGAATGGGAGATTAATTTTCGAGTTGTATGATAAAGGAGATCGGGAAGTTGCTCAAGTAGTTAGGATCTTCTTTAAACATTTGGCAATCGGAATTAGTAATCTTGCTTATATTTTCAATCCAGAAAAGATTATTATTGGTGGAGGAATTACCGATAGAGGAAATGAGTTTTTAAAAGAAGTAAAAGAAGAGGTCAGTAAATACTTAAATCAAGAGATTTATAATAATTGTGAGATTGAACTTGCACAAAACGGTAATTGTGCAGGAATGATTGGTGCTATTTACCACTTCTTACATCATCATAAGTAAGTTATATGAATGTTTTCATATAACTGAGAATTTATCCTTTTTATCGCTAGGTAAATAATGCTACAATATAAGAGAAGAATACAATATTTTCCGATTTGGAAAATGCTTTGTAGAAAGGGAGAAACTTCATGCCTATTATTTTAGAAAAAGGTCAAAAGATCGATTTAACGAAAGGACAACCAAAAGTAGCAAAACTACAGGTTGGCTTAGGCTGGGATCCAATTGGGCAATCAGGTGGATTTCTGTCTTCATTATTTGGAAGTAAACCAAATGTAGATTGTGATGCATCTGTTGTTATGTTAGAAGGAGATCGTTTTTTAAACAAAAATGATTTAGTTTACTTCGGAAATAAACTTTCTACTTGTGGTAGTATTATTCATTCAGGAGATAATTTAACAGGTGAAGGCGCTGGTGATGACGAAACAATTTTCGTAGAATTACATAAAGTTCCGAGCCGTATTAATCGTTTAGTATTCGTTGTAAATATTTATGACTGTGTAAATCGTCGTCAAGATTTCGGGATGATTCGTAATGCATATATTCGTATTCAAAACCCGCAAACTGGTGAAGAATTAGCACGCTATAATTTATCGGATAATTATGCTGGCAAAACGACTCTAATTGCAGGTGAAATGTATCGTCACGGAAGTGAATGGAAGTTTTCAGCTGTTGGAGAAGGCACACAAGATAAAAACTTAAGTGAGATTGTATCACGTTATCAATAAAATAAACCGAGGAGGAATTGAATATGGCATCAATTTCATTGAAAAAAGGACAAAAGGTAGACTTAACAAAAACGAATCCGGGTCTTTCAAAAGTTCTTGTAGGACTAGGTTGGGATACGAATCGTTATGACGGACAAAACGATTTCGATTTAGATGTTAGTATTTTCTTAGTAGGCGCTAACGGTAAAGTTTCAGGTGCAGAGGATTTCGTCTTCTATAATAACCCAAAAGGTGCGAATGGTGCTGTCGAGCATTTAGGAGATAACCGAACTGGCGAAGGTGAAGGCGATGACGAATCGATCAAAGTAGATTTGAAAAATGTACCTGCACATATCGAACGTATTTGTTTCACAATTACAATCTATGATGGAGAAGGTCGTAGCCAAAACTTCGGACAAGTTTCTAACTCTTTCGTACGTATTTTAGATGAAGAAAAGAATGCAGAATTAATTCGTTACGATTTAGGAGAAGATTTCTCTATTGAAACAGCCGTAGTAGTAGGTGAATTATACCGTCATGCAGGTGACTGGAAATTCAATGCAATCGGAAGTGGATTCCAAGGTGGATTAGCGTCTCTATGTAATAACTTTGGTTTAGACGTAGAGTAATAGATTTAATTTATATATCCATCGGTGAAATGTATGTTTACCGATGGATATATTTTTAAAGATAAAAATATAGAGGTGAATATAGATGGTTATTCAATTACAAAAAGGACAGAAAATTGATTTGGGTAAGACAAGCCCTGGTTTAACAAAAGCAGTAATTGGTCTTGGATGGGATATTAAATCTTATGACGGTGGATCAGATTTCGATTTAGATGCATCTGCCTTTTTATTAGATGCAAACGGAAAATGTACGAAGGAAACTGATTTTATCTTCTATAATAATTTACAGTCTCCTTGTGGATCTGTTTTACATACAGGAGATAACCGTACAGGTGAAGGTGAAGGTGACGATGAGCAACTTGTTGTGGACTTAAAGAAAGTTCCAGCAGATGTGCACAGAATTGCTATTACAGTTACGATTTATGATGCAGAAGGCCGTAGTCAAAACTTTGGACAAGTAGGAAATGCGTTTGTTCGTTTAGCAAATGAAGAGACGAATGAAGAAGTTCTTCGTTTTGATTTAGGGGAAGATTTCTCCATTGAAACAGCAGTTGTCTTTTGTGAATTATACCGTCATAATGGACAGTGGAAGTTTAATGCAGTAGGAAGTGGATTCCAAGGTGGTTTAGGTGCGCTTGTAAGAGCGTATGGCTTGGATGCATAGAAAGGAAACGATATTCGTTTCCTTTTTTTGACCTTTCTATAAATCTAGCAAAGAATAGGGGATAAAGGTAAGATGAGTATTTTGCAAGGAATCCTTGATACGTATGCTCAGTTTTTCGACTTGGACATGTGGATTAAAGTGTTGCAAGATCCAGTATCTTGGGGATTAATAGGTACACTTGTTGTACTTGAAGGTTTGTTATCTGCCGATAACGCACTTGTGTTAGCAGTAATGGTAAAACACCTTCCGGAAGAAAAACGTAAAAAAGCATTATTCTATGGACTTATTGGAGCTTATGTGTTCCGCTTTATTGCGATTGGAATTGGAATGTTCTTAATTAAATTATGGTGGGTAAAACTTCTTGGTGCACTTTACCTTGCTTGGTTATCAGTAAAATACTTTATTGATAAGCGTAAAGGTGCAAGTGAAGAAGACGAAGCTCACGGTATGAATCAAAACAGTATTTTCTTTAGAATGTTCGGTGTCTTCTGGGGAACAGTTGCGATGGTTGAATTAATGGATATCGCGTTCTCTGTAGATAGCGTACTTGCTGCATTTGGTGTATCTAATGAAGTTTGGATTTTATTATTAGGCGGAATGCTAGGTATTTTAATGATGCGTGGTATCGCTGGTGTATTCTTAAAATTGTTAGAGCGTATTCCAGAGCTTGAAACGACAGCATATATTTTAATCTTAATTATCGCATCGAAGATGCTATTGTCTCTAATTGATATTCATATTAGTCATACACTGTTCTTCATTATTTTAGTTGTAGCATTTGGAGCAACATTTATAATTCACTACATGAAGAATTCTGGACAAGCTAAAGAAGAAGTTGCAGCTACTAAAGAAGACAATAAATAATTGAAATGGGTTTGCTCGTTTTACGAGCGCCCATTTTTTATAACCAAAAATAGTTTATAATAGAAGAAAGATTTAGAAAAAACGTAAATGTTTTTGGAGGTGAACTGTTGTGTTTTCACGTTTTACACTTCAACTATATGCATTAAAAGATGAATCAGATTTAAAGCAATTTGAAACACTTTTAGAAAAACGCCCACAATATGAGCTGACAGAGAATGAAATGAAATTTAGTTATATAGCATGTCGAATCCTTGGCGTTCCTAATGATGTAGATGAATATTTTAATGAACTGTTTGATTATAGTGAAGCGAAAGGAATCGAAGTTTTACACGAACAAAATTTAAACAAAGTGATTGATTCGGAAAAGCTTCGTCATATTCAAGAAGTGTTCGGATTACATCAAGAAGCACCAAATGGTCTGACAGTAAATAGGCTAGTTGCACACTTATCTGGGAAACAACTTTTACCGAAAGTAGACAATCCTGATTTACAGCATTACATACATGCGACGTTCATTTCAGTATTGAAATTATATGAGAAACAACATAATCAGTCGTTAAAGACAGAAGGTTTCCGTCGTTTCTTAATCGACATAATTAAACTAAGCGAAAATTACGTAGCGAAGTGGTTCTCTACGATTAATTATAAGAAACAAATGCCGCGTATCGTTTGGTATGGTGATGCACAGGAAAGCCGTATATATTTCTTATATTTTCTTATTATGCTCGGTTGTGATGTGCTTTATTATCACCCCGAAGGAAAAGATGGATTTGAAAATATTGATGAAGAGGGAAGAACTTTTGTTGTATCTCATCCGGGTCGCATTTCGCTTGAACCATTCCCTGATCGTCGACGTGAGCGTGTTGCAACAGTAGCGTATCAAGCTTCGAAAGAAATTGAACAAGTACTTCACCACGATAATTCACTATTATATAAACCGTGGCAATTTCGTTCGTATACACCTGTAGCACGTACGTTAAAAACGACATATGATGAACTCTTTTTAATTACGAAAGAAAAGGCATTTGTACGTCCAACATTCTTTGTTGAAAATAAACATATTTATATTCCTTCTTTATTTGCGAAAATATCAGGCGTTTCAAAGAATGATAAAGAATATTTTCAACGATTAAAGGTTGTTACATCATTTGATAACAGTTTATTAATTAATACATTCCCATTTACGAAAGAGCAAAAAGCAAATTTCCAATATCATTATCGAGATGCATTGGACCGAGCTGGGAAATTACATCCTGATCTAATTATGAATAGCCATTGGTGGCCGCATAAGCGTTTACCGGAAGGTTTACAACATGGGATTGCAGAGGCGATTATCCATACGTGCGAAAGTGAAATATGCAAACCAATTGCGAAAGAAACGAAACAAGATGTAGCACTGTATGTTTTCGCACAACTTTCTCAAATACCACCTAATATTTTAGAACAGCTTGAGAAATTTGATTATTCACAAGATGTACCGAAAATTGTTATATTTAATAATGAGAAGAGTGGAGAATTAACTCGTTCTGACGCTGTTTTATTACTATTTTTGAATCAAATTGGAGTAGATGTATTCCATTTCAATCCCACGGGCAGAAACGATATTGAACCGTATGTTGAAGCAGGAGCATTCGATTCCCATTGGCTTGAAGAAGTTAATTTCGATCTTGAGTTTCATGGCTCATCAGCCTATAAAAATTTATCACAAACAATAAAAGGACTATTTCGTCCATTTTTATAAGGAAAGGGAGAATACCATATGAATAACCCAGTCGTACTAGATTCGAAAACTGAATTGAATGAGCAAACCGCACAAGATGTTCGCTTGCAACTTAGACAAGATGCAGATGTGCAACGTATTTATAACGCAGTAGATATTAAAGATCAACTGGAATTAATTGAACTTGGAAAAGAACCTTCTATGGAAATTTCACGTTTCGCTGATCAAATTTTACATACAATGTCTCTATCAAAGATAGAAGATTCTGGTGAATTGTTAAAGCAACTTGGTAAAATTATGGACAGATTTGATAGTAAAGACTTTGCGGAAGAAAAAAGTGGTTTCTTCTCGCGCATGTTCAAAAAAGCGGATAAAATGATAGAACAAATCTTTAGTAAATATCAAACGATGGGCCGCGAAATTGATAAAGTTTATGTGGAAATTACGAAGTACCAAGATGAGATGAAAAAATCAATTGGTACGTTAGATGGCTTGTATGAGCAAAACTTAAAATATTATTTAGACTTAGAGAAGTATGTAGTAGCAGGAGAAATGTTATTAGAGCGTTTAAATACAGAATTAGTTCCGATGTATGAAGAGCGCGTGCGTAATAATGATCAATTAGCAGGTATTGAATTAGAGTCGCTTAAAAACTCGGTTGAAATTTTAGAGCAACGTATTGATGATTTAGAAAAAGCTCGTATGGTTGCGCTACTTACAGCACCACAAATTCGCATGATTCAACGTGGTAATAATAAATTAATTGGTAAAATCAATACAGCATTTATTACGACGATTCCTATCTTTAAAAATGGTATCATTCAAGCAGTAAATGCGAAACGTCAAAAGCTTGTTGCAGATTCTATGGCTGAACTTGATCGCCGTACAAATGAATTACTTAAGAAAAATGCACAAAATATCGCAACGCAAAGTGTAGAAGTAGCGAGATTATCAGGTTCTTCTAGTATTAAAATGGAAACACTTGAGGAAACTTGGAACATTATTTCAAGAGGTATGCAAGAAACACAACAAATTGAAGAACAAAATAAACGTGAGCGTGAAGAAAGTCGCAAGCGTATGGCTACATTAACAGAGAATATCAAAAAAGAATTACAAGGATAAATGAAAAGGCAATGAGGAATAGTCCTCATTGCCTTTTAGTTTCTCTTCACTAATTTAATAATTTCATTCACAACAAGTGGAATGATACTTAATAAGAGAACAAATCCCCAATCTCGCATCGTTAATGCATGTACACCGAATATATCTGCAAGGGGCGGGATGGAGATGATACAAACTTGCATAAGAACACCGATAAGAAGGGAGAAGACTAAATATTTATTTGTAAAGATCCCAATTGAAAAAATCGATTTCGTTCTTGAACGCAAGTTAAATGAATGAACAAGCTGAGAAAAACTAAGAACGACAAATGCCATCGTTTGGGCATGTAATAGAGCATCCTCATCAATTCGCTCTGGGAAAAGAGGGAATAAATTTGTATCTCCAGTATAGAATTTTGCTCCGGCGATAAAGGCTATTAACGTTAAAATCCCAATGACAGCCCCATTGAAAATAAGAAAAGGAACGCTACCACTAAATAGGCTTTCTTTCGCATGTCGTGGTTTTTCCTTCATCACATCTGGATCTTCAGGATCAACCCCAAGTGATAATGCAGGCAGTGTATCTGTAATTAAATTTACCCACAAAATATGAATAGGTCGTAGGGGTGTTGCCCAGCCAAGTAAAATCGCTAAAAATAAAGCGATAATTTCTCCAAAGTTACAAGAGAGTAGGAAGAGAATTGATTTTTTTATGTTACGATAAATATTTCTACCTTCCTCAACAGCTTTCACGATAGATGAGAAATTATCATCTGTTAACACGACATCAGCTGCTCCTTTTGCGACATCTGTTCCTGTAATGCCCATCGCTACGCCAACATCAGCTTGCTTTAAAGATGGTGCATCATTGACACCATCACCAGTCATAGAAACGATATTTCCTTTTGCGCGTAATGCCTTTACAATTTTCACTTTATGCTCTGGAGAGACTCTAGCGAATACATTTAAATGATTAATTTTGCTAGCTAGTTCTGTATCTGAAATGTTATCTAATTCAGTTCCAATCATAATTTCAGATATTTCTTCAGCAATGCCAAGTTCTTTGGCAATTGCAAAGGCGGTATCTTTATGGTCACCGGTAATCATAACTGTGCGAATACCGGCTTTTTTACATTCTGTAATTGAATCTTTCACTTCAGTTCGCGGTGGATCAATCATACCGACAAGACCGATAAAGATAAGATTTTCTTCAAGATGATTTATATCCACATCGTTTGAATTGTATTTTTTAAATGCGAATGAAAGTACTCTTAAAGCTTCTTGAGACATTGCTCCGGCAGATTCTAATATTTGATTTTTATCAGAATCAGTTAAAATCTCGATTTTCCCGTTTTTAAAAATATGGTTACATCGAGGTAAGAGCTTATCGATAGCACCTTTCGTCATGCTATAGCAGTTTTCATCGTATGTATGCACGGTTGACATCATTTTACGATCTGAGTCGAAAGGTAGCTCGTTAACACGTTCATGTATTTTTTCTAAATGATCTTTTTGCATGTTAAAAGTGCTTCCGGCCACCAGAAGAGCAATTTCAGTCGGGTCCCCGGTTTGTGATTCGTTATTGTAAGACGCATCATTACATAGCACCATATTCTCTAACAATAGACGTTGCGTATCATTATTTACATTCAAATGTTCTAAGTGATCGTATGTGTTATCACTATAAAAGTGAGTAACAGTCATTTTGTTTTGCGTTAATGTGCCTGTTTTATCTGAACAAATAATTGTGACAGACCCGAGAGCTTCAACAGCAGGAAGTTTACGGATGATGACGTTTTGTTTAATCATACGCTGCACACCAATTGCAAGAACGATGGAAACGATAGCTGGCAAGCCTTCTGGAATAGCTGCAACGGCTAAACTAATAGCAGTCATAAACATTTCTAGTGTATCTCGTCCTTGTAAAAAGCCGATGAGAAACATCACGATACAAATAGCTACAGCAACAAAGCCTAAATACTTTCCGACTTGTGCTAAGCTTTTTTGAAGTGGTGTCATATCATCGTCTGCTTCATGTAACAGGGTAGCAATCTTACCAATTTGTGAGTTCATTCCAGTTTCAACAGCAACACCGACGCCTCTTCCGTATGTTACAAGAGTAGACATAAAGGCCATGTTTTTTTGGTCGCCGAGTGGTACTTGCTCATCACTTTGCATGGAAGGGTGGTAGATTGCATCTTTATCAACAGGGACAGATTCACCAGTTAGAGCAGATTCTTCAACTTTTAAATTTGCGGTTTCGATAAGGCGTAAATCGCATGGGATATATCGTCCGGCGTCGAGCATAACGATATCCCCTGGAACGACGTGCTCAGATGGAATTTCTTTTAGTTCACCATTTCTCTTGACGATAGCTTTAGGCGTCGCCATCTTTTTCAATGCCTCTAAAGCTTGTTCTGCTTTCGATTCTTGGACAACACCGATAACAGCATTTAAAACTACAACGAGCGCGATAATACTGGCATCCGCCCATTCACCTACAAAGGCAGAAATAAGGGCAGCAATAATAAGGACATATACGAGGACGTCATTAATTTGGGCGAAAATACGCTGCCATAAAGTGCGTTTTTGTTTTGTAGCTAATTCATTAGAACCGTATTGCTTTAAACGGTCACTTACAATCTCATCTGTTAAACCGTGTTGTTCGTTTGTTTCTAGGTCAATTAATGTTTGATCTTTCGTCTTACTGTACCAATTGCTCATAAGTAAGCACCTCCAGTAAAAACAGTTAGCAATGGTAGTGTTGCTATTATTTGTGAGTAGTATGTATGGAGAAAAAATCTAAGATGAGGTTCTACTTCTATTGTACAATATTTTACAGTTGGTTGAGGGAAAGAGAAGAGTTGTCATGAATTTGTTGGAAATAAAAAAGAGCCTCATATAAGAGAGGCTTTTTTACTTTTTAATTAATGTACCTAATTCTTCTGTAATAGCTTGCATTTCACTAATGCTGAAAGTTTCACGTTTCATAACATGATCATAAATGTCACGTAAATCTTCGTACATTTCTTCGTTAAAACTAGCAGCTCTCATCGCTCCAGCATTAACCATACGTAATTTTTCTTTAATAGCTTCGACCATATATTCAACGTTTTCTTCTGACTTTACGGATAAATCCACCGAAGTGTCCCCCTTTAAAATAACATAAGGCTATCTTAACATTTTTTATCATTTTCGTTAATGAATCTTTTCAATCCTATTAAATTAGTAGGGATTTCCTTTATATTTAATAATTGGTTGTTTATACTATAAGTATATATGAAGAAATGCACCAAGAAGGGAAGAAACAAAAACATGGTTCAAGTATTGTTTGTTTGTCTTGGGAACATTTGCCGTTCTCCAATGGCAGAAGCGATTTTTCGAGATCTTGTCGTAAAAGAGGGACTCGAAGAGAAAATTGTCATTGATTCTGCAGGAACTGGAGATTGGCATGTTGGCCATCCGCCACATAAAGGAACACAAAAAATTTTAAAAGAAAATGCAGTCACTTTTGAAGGAATTAAAGCAAGGCAAGTAGAAAAAGAAGACTTAACAAAGTTTGATTATATTATTGCCATGGACAACAAGAATATAGCAGATTTAAAAAGTTTAGGTAAAACTGGAGGCTATATTGGTAGACTGTCCGACTTTGTTCCAGACGGTGGCTGGACAGACGTTCCTGACCCTTACTATACAGGGAATTTCCAAGAAGTATATGACCTTGTAACAGAAGGGTGTGCAAAGCTATTAGCTTTCATTCGAAATGAACAAGGAATATGAGGAAGCTTAGAAAGAAATACTTTCTAACATAAGAAATGAAAGGGTGAAGGAATATGGCAAAGAAAAATAATATTGCTCGAAACATTGCGATTGGTGTAGCGGCAGGTGTAGCTGTATCCATGTTAAAGAAAGAAAACCGTGAAAAAGTAAAAAATACAGCAGAAAAAGCAAAAACAAAGATGATTGAAATTGGTGAAAATGCAAAGATCAAAGAAAAAGTGCAAACTGTTACAGATAAAGGACGCGAACTTGCTGATTTCAATGTGGTAAAAGCGAAAGTAGCAGAAATTAAAAAATTAACGCCATCTGTTGTAGAGACGTTAAAAGAAACGAAAGAAATTTTTAGTAAGAAAAAAGTTGAGCCAGAAGAAAAACCAGAAACGATTGAAATTCAAGCTGTATCTCCAAAGGTAGATGAGCTGAAAGCAGAAGAAGAGCCAGTAGTTGCTGAAGATGGTGGTATGAAAGAAGCGCGTGAATTATTTATAAAAGACTCAAATGCAGTGGAAAAAAAAACTGAAGCGTACATTGAGTTAAAGCAAGATAAAGAAGAGAAGAAAAGCGTTTAAACATATATGAGAAAAATTTTAGAAAAGGTGAGAAGAAATCGTACTTATTCGTTTGGTAAAGATTTATATGACCGGACGATGCGCGATGATGTAGCGGGCTTGGCAGCACAGCTCGCTTATTTCTTCTTGCTTGCAATTTTTCCTGGGCTCGTTTTCTTAATTACGCTTCTTGGATTTATTCCCATTCAAACAGAGGATGTGCTTAGTTTATTAGAGGTTTATGTACCAGATGATGCAATGAACTTAATTGAGGTAAATGTAGATAAAGTTGTAAACCAGCAAAATGGTGGTTTATTATCATTTGGTTTATTATCCATGTTATGGTTTGCCTCAAATGGTGTTAATGCGGTTATGAATGCTTTTAACCGAGCTTATGACGTGAAGGAAACACGTTCTTTTATTACAACAAGAGCGTTATCAATTGTGTTTACATTAGCTATTATTTTTATGATTGTCTTTGCGTTAATTGTTCCGGTATTCGGACAAGTTATTGGAGCAGCAGTGTTTAAAGCACTCGGTTTATCAGATAGTTTTTCTTTCGTATGGAGCATTACACGATTAGTAGCGAGTTTCTTCGTACTATTTGCTTTGTTTAGTTTCTTATATACATTTGCACCAGATCGAAAGTTAAAAAGAAGAGAAGTTATTTCAGGGGCGTTATTTGCTACTGTAGGATGGATTGTGGTGTCTTACTCATTTGCTTATTATGTAGATAAGTTTGCGAATTACGCCAATACATATGGTGGTCTCGGTGGTATCATTATTTTAATGTTATGGTTTTATTTAACTGGATGGGTAATTTTACTTGGCGGTGAAATTAATGGTTTACTCCACCATTATAGAACCGGTGACAATAATTCCCGTAATGAATAATGAGCTCTTGTTCCATAATAAAAAGGAACAGGGGGGATATTTCATGAGTAATAATAAAAAGAACCATAATAATAAAAGTAATAATAAACAAAAGAGCAGTTCGCATCCAAAGCATAAAACGAGTAGCAGTGCGAACGGTCATAATAGCTATCATTAAAAAAAAACGGGTCCTCTATGAGGAACCCGTTTTATTTGCTTCCTTTTAGTAATCGTAAGCCATTCAAAATGACAAGAATCGTACTTCCTTCATGGCCAATAACACCGAATGGAAGAGCTAAAAATTGCAAGAAGTTTGAACAAATTAGCATGGCAATAACGGCTAGCGAAAAGATTACGTTTTGCTTCACAATACGGTTCATTCGTTTTGATAAACGAATTGCTTGGGAAAGGCGAGATAGTTCGTTCTTCATCAGTACAACATCTGCAGTTTCTAAAGCTACATCTGTTCCTTCTCCCATTGCGACACCAATGCTAGCAGTAGCTAGTGCAGGGGCATCATTTATACCGTCTCCGACCATTGCTACTGTACCGTATTTTTCTTTTAACTTTTTAATCGTTTCAACTTTTGTTTCTGGTAAGCATGATGCGTAATATTCCTTTATATTACTTTCAGAGGCAATTGCTTTTGCCGTTTCTTCATTATCTCCAGTAATCATAATTGCTTCGACACCAATGCTTTGTAAATCACGAATAGCAGCTATTGTTTCTTGGCGAAGCGTATCTTTTAAAGCGATAAGTCCAAGAATGCCTCCCTCATCACTAATATAAACGACAGTTTTACCTTCTTTTTCAAGTGAGGCAGAAATACCATTATGAAAGGTCTTTGTTTCTTCACCGATAAAATCAGCTTTACCTATTTTATAAGCGCTGTTTTCCAATCTTCCTTTTAGACCAAAACCAGTTACATCTTCAACCTTTTCTGGTTTTTTTAATGTAATGTCGTACGCATGTTGTGCATATTTAACAATGGATTCAGCTAAAGGATGTGTAGAGTGACTTTCAATTGATGCTGTAATAGAAAGTACTTCTTTTTCTGTTATATTTTCTCGAACATATACATCTGTTACGGTAGGTTTACCTTCTGTTAATGTTCCTGTTTTATCAAACGCGATTGCTTTCACAGAAGCAAGGCGTTCTAAATGTATACCGCCTTTAAAGAGAATACCGTTTCTCGCTCCGTTAGAAATGGCTGATAACGTAGCTGGTGTAATGGCAGCTACGAGCGCACAAGGAGATGCGACTACAAGTAAAATCATAGCGCGATAAAACGTTTCATTCCAGCTCCAGTCAAGTAAGAAATGAGGAACGAACATCATAAGCGCAACAACGAGTAGTACACCTTTTACGTATGTTCCTTCAAACTTTTCGATGAATAGTTGTGATGGTGATTTTTCACTTTGTGCACTTTGGACGAGACGGATAATTTTTTGGAATAATGTTTGATCGCTCGGCTTCGTAATTTTAACTTCGATAGCACCACGTAAATTTACAGTACCGGCAAATACTTCATCGCCATGTCTTTTCTCATTTGGAATAGGTTCTCCTGTGATTGCTGCCTCATCGATATTTGTTTCACCGTTATGAATCGTACCGTCAGCAGGAACACGTTCACCAGGTTTAATTAAAATAATGTCGTTAATTTGTAACTCTCCAACAGGAACACGTTCTTCAGTTCCGTTGGAAATACGTAATGCTTCTTCAGGTTGTAAGTCAAGAAGAGCGGAAATTTCTTTTTGGCTTTTACTTAACGTATAAGATTCCATAGCACCGCTGAGCGCAAAGATAAAGATTAAGATAGCCCCTTCTGCCCAGTAGCCAATAATTGCAGCACCAATAGCTGCAAAGAGCATTAGCATTTCAACATTTAGCTCTTTTTCTTCAATCGTATCTTCAATGCCTTCTTTCGCTTTTGCATATCCACCAACTATATAAGCAAGGATATAGCAAGTAATACCTACATTCATTGCATCGTTCTTTGTGAATAACCAGCCAACTAAAATAAAAATACCAGATGCTACTGCAAATACAAGTTCATAATGTTTTTTTAATGTGTCCCATAAAGAGGGATGGGAAATTGCTTCTTTTGCCTGTAACGTTTTTACTTCTGAGTTCATTACTACTCGCTCCTTCCGAATTCTTATTGAGAAAAATAATCAAAATCGAAACCCCTATAAAACGACGAAAGCTGCCATCCATAATGGATAGCAGCATTTCTGTTGAATCTGTTTTTAATCGTTATTATGTTGTAATTATTCTATAGTATATCATATGTTTTTATGAGATGGTACGGTTTTGTTTCAAGTATAAACGGAAAACTTGTGTTTTCGCAATTCCTCTGGTATATATGAATATTGTTCATAAAAGATCGGAAAGGAAGACAACAAGTGAAGACAGAGAAATTTTTTACCCATCCGATTGGCGTATTTATTGCTGCAATAGTAGCAACTTTTTTATGGGGAAGCGCATTTCCTTTTATTAAATTAAGTTATGTTGAACTTGGAATTCAACCACAAGAAGTTGGAGAGCAAATATTATTTGCTGGTTATCGTTTCTTGTTATCTGGGGTAATGCTTTTATTCTTTTTTAAAGTGTTAGGGAAAAATATGAGCTTCAAAAAAGGAACGGGGAAACAGTTAATACAAATTGGTTTATTCCAAACGTTTCTTCAATATATCTGTTTTTATATTGGAATGAGTTATAGTTCGGGGATTGAAGGAGCTATCATTTCAGGGACATCATCATTCTTTCAAATTTTACTCGCCCATTTTGTATATAAAGATGATGCTCTCAATATGAGAAAATTAATTGGGGTATCGATTGGTTTTTGTGGCGTCATTTTAGTAAATGTGCCGAGTGATGGTAGCTTATCATTTCATTTTGGAATCGGAAGCTTATTACTTCTTAGTGCAGCAATGCTGTATTCATATGGAAACATATTAGCAAAAGAAGGTAGTAAAACATTAGATGTTGGCTATATGACAGCATACCAAATGATTTTTGGTTCTATAGGATTATTATGTATAGGGGCTTTACAAGTTGGAGTAATGCCATTTACATTTAGTCTACACGCACTACTTATGCTGATTTATTTATCTTTCTTATCTGCAGCTGGTTTTTGCATTTGGAATACAATTATGAAATACAACAAGGTTGGAAAAGTATCTATGTATATGTTCTTTATACCCGTATTTGGTGTGTTATTATCGAGCATGATTTTAGGTGAAGCAATTCATTCATTTGTGCTACTTGGTTTAGCATGTGTAGCCGCGGGAATTATTGTGGTAAATCGGACGCCAGCTAAGCAAAAAATAGAGCAAGAAAAACAAGTGGCATAGAGAGCAGAAAAGCGATTACAATGGAAGAACAGTGCTGTTCTTCTTTTTTAGAAAAAGGATAATAGACTAAGTGTAACGAAAAAAGATACAAAAAGCATTTATTGAGGAGAACATATTATGAATCTACTTTACGTGGTGTTAATTGGGCAAATACTTCTTTTTTTTATTGGTGCAATTTATGCAATAGGGCAGACAAAAAGAACGAAAGTTAATATGCCGTTACCTTTAGCAATCCGTCTTATTCTTAGTTTTTCTTTAACAGGTAGTGCAATTTGGATATGGTTACAAGATCCATCTGTAGAGTATAGTACGTGGGTTGCACTTGGTATGACTTTATCAACTGTGGGAGATTTGTTTATGGCTGGGTTGATTCCAATTGGTCATCGATTAATTGGTGGGATGGTTACTTTCGCCCTTGCTCATTGTTTTTATGTAAAAGCATTTTTGCAAACAGGAATTTCATGGAATGGTTTTTGGATTGGCTTACTTGTATATGGGCTCTTTCTAATTGTAGGATGGTTCTTCTTTATCCGAAATGATATACAGGATAAATTGTTTACGATAGGAGCTCTAATTTATGGATTGTGGGTTGGGGGAATGGCGTGCTTTGCATTCGCCTTATATTATGAAAATACAGGAATATGGTGGATACCAGCGTTTGGTGGTTTACTGTTTGTGATTTCTGATTTTATTATTGGCGTGACAGATATCGGAGGGCGCAAATTGAAGTATGAGCCACTTTGGATTTGGTTTACATATGTAGCTGCTCAAATGTGTATTGTATATGTGGGATTATAAAAAGATACTCTCAAAAATAGTGGATAGACTATTTTGAGAGTATCTTTTTTGCTTGTTTAATTTGATCAGTATTGTTATTTTGAAATTTCTAATATTATAATTTAATAATTCAGAATTTTGTAGAAAAATATCAGTCGTATTATTTATAATAAAAGTAAAAAGATGATGAGATGGTGAAATGATGCAAAGGAAAAAATGTTGGCGTGAATTTTTTGGAACGATTGCAATTGCATGTTTATTGGTGTTTTTGGCGAAAATTTTTGTGTTTTTCCCTACGACTGTAAAAGGAGCATCCATGAGGCCGACGTTGCAAGATGGAGATAAGGTGATTGTTAATAAGTTAGCAAAACAATTTGAAAGCTATGGGAGAGAAGACATTATTGTTGTGAAAACAGATAATTTTTATGTCAAAAGAGTGATTGGATTGCCAGGAGATATTATTGAGATGAGAAATGATCAATTATATGTAAATTCTGAAGTGAAAGATGAAGAGTATTTGGATAGTAATAAAAAACAAGCAGAAAAAAAACTTATGAATTTAACAGAGGACTTTGGACCGATTACAATTCCTAAAAATAAGATTTTTGTTATGGGAGATAATCGCCTAATAAGTAAAGATAGTAGAAATGGTTTAGGTTTTATTGATAGAGAAGATGTGTTAGGAAAGTTAGCAGGCATTTATTATCCGTTTGAACATATGAAGATAATAAAGTAAAAAAACCAAGCAAATTTTAGTTTGCTTGGTTTTTCTGTTAAACAGTAGGAGATTCGTTAGATACAAAGATATCTTCATGTTTCTTTGTAGTACTTAAAACGAATTTATGTTGTAGCAATTGTAGTTTAAATAACGCTAAAGGATCATGATATGTTTCTGGATTGCTTCTTAGCGTTGCTAATGTTTGTTCATCTTCCTGTATCTCAAGTTGAGCTGCATCCACATTTTGTTTCAATATGCTAAGTGGATCTTTAAAGAACATCATGATATCGCGTTCTAATGCCCCTTCAAATACTTCAAATTGTAGGAAGAATTGTTTTGAAATTGTGTGAGCAATTTCTGTATAGTCTTCTGTTTCAATATATTGTTTATATTTGTTGGCGAGCATAGATTGGTTTTTTTGCATATTACCAAATAATTTTCCGGCACTTTTTAAGAAAAACTGTGTCGGTGTAAAGCGTAATAAAATATTGATGTTTGTTACTGTAATTCGATTTGTCATTCGTACAACATCTCGATTCCAATCATCTAATAATTTGAAATCGCAAGGAAGTTTCATACGTTCTTCTTTATATAATTTATTAAATGTTTCACTCATTTCATCTAAATAAGCTTGAGCTTGAATAAATTCATTATGTGCTGTTTCAATCCATTCTTGAATAGACCCAGTAAATTTAGGAAGAAGTACCTGTTGTACATGCTTTTGAACTCGTTCATTCATTGCAGCATTTAATTCTTCATGAACTAGTTTGAAATCACTATCTTCTTGAACAAGATCAGAGCAGCTCTGTAATAATTCAGGAATTTGAGAATGTATATCTCGTGTAATTTCTTCTTTCGTTAAAAGATAGGATTCGGTAATAGAGCGAATTTTATCTTTTTCAAGAGCAGTAAGGTTATTAATAAATCCAGTAAGTTTCACTGAGATGTGTTTATTCCAGCGTACGGATTTTACTAATGTATTTTCTAATTCCACACGTTCGTTTATGAGATAAGCAATCGTCTTTTGCGTAAACCATATTAGCTTTTCTATACGTTCTTTTTCTATATCGCGTTTTGCAAGATTAGAGAGAATAGATTCTGTTACATCTCCAAGTTGCTGGCTACTCTCTTGCGAAGGAGAGTATGGGAAGAATTGTGCATCTGGAAAATGCACTTTAAGTTTACTAATTAGTTTTTCATTAGTAGTCGTATTATTTGTGTGTAATACGAAGTGAATTTGTAAGTTTGATACTTGTTCACGTAAATAAATTAACGTATCAATTTCTTCACTATGCAATGGTGAAGAAGAATTTAATACGTAAACAAGACTATCTGCTGCTTGTAAGTATTCAAAGTATGCATTGTTTTTATCCAATTGTCCTTGAATGGATGGTGTAATAAGAAATGTAAACTTATTTTTTCTTAAAAACCTACTTGGTAGCTTAATTTCTATACATCTTTTCTCAAGTTCCGACTGAGCAGATGTAGCCGTTATTTGATGGAATTCATCAAGGTTAGGGATACTTCGTATATCTAACGCGGTAAATTCTGTTATTTCAGTTTGACTAGCGTCTTTAAATAGAATAGGAGTTGTTAAAGTTTCATTTAAGATGTTCTCTCCTAATATTGAATTAACAAATGATGTTTTATCATGGTCACTAGTTCCAGCTATTAGTAGTGGCGTGACATTTAAATCGCATAGTTCATGGACGAGTAGCGTAAATTGATGACTTAAATCTACATCATTTTTCTCAGCCCACACAGCGATTGTTTCGAATAAATGAGAAACTGTTTCCATATTTACATCTGCTTCAGCAGATGTATTAGAAAGTAAGGATCCAGCACTTTTTACGAGTAATGATTCTAAAGTTGTAGGTGAGACTTCATTCCATGCTAACACTGCTGCAGAGACAACTAGAGAATCTTTTGCTTTCGTTAAACTGAACCAATTTGTTAATAAATTTGGTACAAGTCCGTTTAATTCATGCATAAAATGATTTCCGGTAATTAATGCAAAGTATGTTTCTTGATAGCGAGTAGAAATTTCATTCCAATCGTCATTATTGTCTGTTTCAATATGCAAGAATAAATGATTAATACTTTGAATCCAAGGAAGGTATAAGGATTCATGTTGATAGCTATTCCAAAGAGCAATAACAAGTTCTTTAAATTGAGCTTGATCAACAGCATATAGAGCTTTTAAAGACTCATAGAAATATTCAGGCTTAATATTTTTTGTAAATCCTTTATTTATGTAATTTATTAACGTATCAAACCAGTGTAAAGATTGTGTTCGAATACCTTCTTGAACAGCTAGTTCGATAGCGTTGTTCCAATCTTCTTGTTTTTCATAGAAAGAACGTGCAATTGCAGTAATATTTGGGTAATCCGGTTGGAATGCAACAGCTTCACTAATCGTCTTAAAAGCAAGTCCTAAACGATCTTGTTCGATATAAAGAGAAAGAAGTTGTAAGGAAACCTCCATCGTAAGAGTTGTATCTTCTGTTTGAATGGATTGATAAATTTCTTCTGCCTTTGGTAAAAATCCTAGTTCAAAATAAGCATCTGCAATATTTTTTGTTGCCCAAAGTGCAAGAGCATTATTTACTTTTTCCCATTTAAATATAGCTGCTTCAAAATCTTTATTTTGATAATAAAATTCACCTTGAGCAAATCGAATATTAGAAATGTTGGAGAATTCATTTTTAGATTCATTTATATATGCTTCACCGAGTACTTCCGATGCAGGAGTAGAAGTTTCTTCTGTTAAAAATGTTTTATAGTAAACTTTTTGAATAAATTGATTTTCAATGGTCATGTTCGTTCCCCCCTGTATAATTTAGAAAAATGATGTTGTATGTAAAAGGGTTCATGTTCTTTTAATAGGTAGAAGTTGCATTATATAGACCAAACTATGTTTTTGCTAGATATATCATTTTTCTTGAGAGTTAAACCGTTGCGAAAAGTAACTTTCCTTTATTGTAACAAAAAAACACGCATATGAATTTTTATTTTTTATCGGGTCATTTGCGGGCAGTAAGAATCTACTCTCAAAATTGGTGAATGTAAGTGAGTTATGTGGGAGTCGGGATGTCTGTAGAAGCAAGATTGGCGTAGATTAATAATTAGTAGAGGATGAAGAAAAGCCCCACTGATTAAAGTTTCACTTTATCTCTGTTAAAGGAAAGAATAGAAGTAGAGTTCATTATAAAAACAATGTATAGTGAATATGTATACCATGTTTGCCTTAAAGATAGAAAGGGTACAATGTGGAATAACGATCGTGCATAGGATGTGTCTTCCGAATGGAACAACATATTGGCGAGTTAATCGCGCATTATGGCTATTTTGGAATTGTTATAGCTTTGGCTGGTGGGATTGTCGGATTACCGATACCAGACGAGTTTTTATTGACCTTTATTGGTTATAATGTTTCAAAAGGAGTTATGTCAGGAACTGCTGCTTTTTTAAGTGGGATGGCTGGTGCGATGTTAGGGATTACGTTAAGCTACATATTAGGTTTAAAACTTGGGCTCCCTGTTTTAAAGAAATATGGGCCGAAAATTAGAATTAAAGAACATCACATTGAAAAAACACATATTTTATTTGAAAAATATGGGCCATTTCTTTTAATGATTGGTTATTTTATACCGGGAGTACGTCATTTAACGGCATATTTTGCTGGGGTATCAAATTTGACACTTTGGCGTTTTTGTTTGTACGCTTACGGTGGTGCGCTCATTTGGATAAGTGTTTTTATTGGGCTTGGCTGGAAGTTAGGCGAGAAGTGGCGCTTCGTTGAGTATAGTTTACATCATTATGGAATATGGATTTTATTAATTTCAGCAGTTGTTACATG
Organism: Bacillus sp. AFS012607; assembly: GCF_002558005.1. Taxonomy (NCBI): domain Bacteria; kingdom Bacillati; phylum Bacillota; class Bacilli; order Caryophanales; family Bacillaceae; genus Bacillus; species Bacillus sp. AFS012607. Next base: position 59,651 of record NZ_NTVM01000009.1, on the reverse strand, counting down.
TGTTGTATGGTTTTACATAAAGAAAAAGAAAAACCGCTAATAGCGGTTTTTTTAGCTGAAAGCAATAAATAATACACCAGCTGTAATAAAGACTACACCAACACCGGTCATAAAGTTTAACTTTTCACCGAGGATAATCATAGCGAGAATGATAGAAAATACGACGCTTAATTTATCGACAGGAGCTACTTGTGAAACCTTTCCTGTTTTGAGGGCAAGAAAATAAAATAGCCATGAAGAAGCACCTGCAATCCCACTTAATGTGATAAATAGCAGTGCTTTTTTATTTAGCAGTACGTCGCCGATATTTTGAAATTTACCTTGTATGATAATAACGCCTATCATAAATAATGCCATAATAATAGATCGAATTGTTGTTGCAACGTTTGCATCGATTCCGTCTAAACCAAACTTTCCAAAAATCGATACAAGGGCAGCAGCAATTGCTGATAATAGTGCAAATAAGAGCCACGAACTCATAGTAAAATCCCTCCAATCTTACAGTATTATACATGAAAATGATTCTCATGTATAAAGTTGAAGTAATTAAGGTTTATAGGAAGCATGACTCCAACTTAACTTCTTGCTCCACTTGAATTTTAAGGTGGGAGTTTTACTGCCCGCAAATAGTGGGCTAAATAACGAAATAATCCCCACCTTATATTTTTAATAAGGTGGGGATTATTATGCTACTCTGCAATTTCCTCATATAAAAAGTACGTTACATTATAAATATGCTCTACTTCATCGTCTGTCATAAACAGTAATTCGTCACGCTCAATCCCTTTCTTCTTTTCAATAAACTCAATCATATTTTTGCGTTCTTCTCTCTTCATCAATTTTATTTCTCCTCTCAATCTGTTTTAATACAGTTTATTTAAGTTACTGCTATTATATAACAGAATCTTTAGAAAGTTCCACCTATTTTATTGTTTTTTTCAAAAGAACTTTTCGACAAAACAAGCCCACCTAAAGGGGGCTTGTTTTATTTTATAGTCGTAAAAACTCAGGCTCCGTCGTACCGGCACCATCGATGTAATAAATTGTGTCGGGATTGATTTTTATCAATACGTAATTAGGGTCTTCAGGACCGAGTAACCAACGTTTTAAGCTATTATTCCAAAACTTGTTTTTTAATGTTGAGTCTTCCTCGATTGAAGCTAATCCTTCAACTTCAATATAATCTTCATCTAATTTTTTTCCTTCTCGTCCGAGTAGTACATGGACATTAGGATTTTGTTCAATATCTGTTATCTTTTTTGATTGTCGATCTGTTGCAACATATAGTACAAAATCTTCATGGAAAAACATCATAAAGGCACTATGCGGTTTCTCGTTACGTACTGTGGATAATACACCGGTACGTTGTCCTTGGATAATAGTTGCAATTTTCTCTTTTAAGTGCATATTCTTTACCTCTTTTCCTAATTTATATTTTCTCTGTTTAAACAAGATAATTTAAATATCTTTCATACTGTTTTCTTCAAGTCGATTTTTTAAACGTAATTGTGATGAAATCGGACAAGTTAGGAGAAGAATAATAATAATATTGAGGAGAAATACATACGATGGAAGGGTGAAAAGCATGTTTAATAAAATATTTCTTATAGTAGCACTTATAGGTGTACCACTATCTGTACTTGGAAAAACACTTCATTGGCCAGAAACAATTATGTTCGCTGTGTATTGTATTACGATTATCGCGTTAGCTGGTTTTATGGGGAGAGCAACAGAGAGTTTAGCAATTGTATCTGGTCCTAGAATAGGCGGATTATTAAATGCTACTTTCGGTAATGCTGTTGAACTTATCATTTCAATTTTTGCACTTCAAGCAGGGTTAATTGAAGTGGTGTTAGCTTCTTTAACGGGTTCTGTACTTGGAAATTTATTATTAGTAGGAGGACTATCCTTCTTTGTAGGTGGACTTAAATATAAAAGGCAAAGCTTTAACGTTTACGATGCAAGGCATAATTCAGCTTTATTAATATTTGCTGTTGTCGTGGCCTTTGTTATTCCAGAGATTTTTTCAATGAAGATGGACGCTGGCAAGACGTATCAATTAAGTATAGGTGTTTCTATTATTATGATTATCATGTACATTGCTGCATTACTATTTAAGTTAGTTACGCACCGTGGTGTATATCAACATAAAAGTGACGAAGTAGCGCATGAAGAAGAGCCAGAGTGGTCGAAAGGGAAGGCACTCCTTATTTTAGCGATAGCAACACTGGCGGTAGCTTATGTATCAGAGGCGCTCGTGCATACTTTTGAAACTGTTGCAAAATCATTTGGTTGGTCAGAATTATTTATAGGGGTTATTATCGTTGCAATTGTTGGAAATGCAGCGGAACATGCATCTGCAATTATTATGGCTTATAAAAATAAAGTAAATATTGCAGTCGAAATTGCAATAGGTTCTACATTACAAATCGCCATGTTTGTTGCTCCTGTACTAGTATTGCTATCTATGTTCTTCGCGCAGAGGATGCCTTTAGTATTTACCATACCAGAACTTGTATCTATGATTACAGCCGTTTTCTTAACGATTGCGATTTCAAATGATGGAGATACAAACTGGTTTGAAGGCGGCACTTTACTAGCGGCGTATGTCATTATGGGAATTGGTTTTTATTTATTATGAAAAATAGGCATAACAATTGTGCTCAGAGAAAACAATAAACAAAGTAGTATATATACCTTTACATAGGAAGGAGCCAGACAGGTGAAACGAGTATACAGCATATGTCTTTCAACTATGGTCTCGTTTATTTTATTATTTCCTAACATGAGTTTTGCAAAGACAACAGTAGGAACAAAAATGCCTTCATCTGTTTTAAATATTTCAAAAGACAATACATTTCCAAATGATGCGCAAGATTTGCCACGTTTACAGCCAAGTAAGTTTGCTCAAGAACTATTGAAAACAGCTAATATTAAAATTGAAAATCCAGACTTAATTCGGATGTTTAATGAAACGACAATTTCAAATGCGCCGCTTGCAGTAGGGTACCGGGCAAAAATTTATTTAGGTCAATGGGCTTTACATTATGAATCAGTAGACACATCGATTAATTGGGAATATAAACAAGTGAATCGAAATGTGTATGATAATCGCGGAGGAGACCGTTTATATCCACTTCGCTATAAGCAAGAAACACAAAAGACGGTTGAAGGCGATTTAACAGCAGATATGAAAGATGCTGCAGATGTGAAAAAAATGATGCTTCTCAAAGCGCTTGAAAAAGTACAATTGCCCCTTTCGTTTAAAACAACTATTGGTTATGGTACTGGACATGAGCGTGTGTATAATATTAGTCCGAGTCAACTCGGATATTTATACGCTTATACACCAGCAGTAAATGAAAAGGGAAAAGTAACATTTGGAGAAGTGTATCTTGTATTAAAGGGAAATCAAAAAAGACTTGTTGTGAAAAATATTACTTCTCAAGGAATTGGAGCGGCGATTCCAATTCATGATCATTTATTTTTTAAATTCATTTCTTCTTCCCACTCGCAATAACATAAAAAAACGTCAGCTTATAAGCTGACGTTTTTTTATAATGTAATGTTTGCTGTTTTTGATAAGAAATCTTCTGTCGGATAGTAGCTGTTTTTTACAAGAACATTTGGTCCAAGACATTTTACTGCAGGACAGTGACAGCTTAATGATTTTGCTGTTTTTGAAGCACTCCATTTGTCATATGCTTCTTGTAATGTGTTTGTTTGTATGTTTCCTAGAAGTGGAACATCACCAAAGTCCGTCACAATAATATTTCCATCGAAAATATTTACATTTAAACGAGAACGGCCATCTGGATCGTTACGAACGGTTACATTTTTGCTCTCTTGTAATTTTTTAAATGTGGCAATGTCTCGCTCGTCATCGCTACAAGCATAGAAAGGTAAAGTTCCAAATAACATCCATACATTTTCATCGCGAATTTCTAGTAAATGCTCAATCGCATCACGAATTTCAGCTTTTGTTAAAATCTCTAGATTACTCGCGAAGTCACTTGGATACATTGGGTGAACTTCATGACGTTTACAGCCCATCTCTTCGACGATTTGGCGGTGAATATGTTCAATATGTGGTAGAGTTCTTTTGTTTAACATTGTTTCGGCAGATACAAGTACACCTGCATCTGATAGAGCCTTACTATTTGTAATCATTCTTTCGAATAATTTTGCACGTTGTTCGTAAGTAGGTTTACGCTCCATCATTGCAAATCCGCCTTCAACGAAGTCATCAATTGTTCCCCAGTTATGAGAGATATGCAACACGTCTAAATAAGGAATAATTTGTTCGTAACGTGCTAAATCTATAGTTAAGTTAGAGTTGATTTGAGTGCGAACGCCTCGTTCATGGGCGTATTTTAAGAGTGGTGTTACATAGTTGTCGACGGATTTTTTTGAAAGCATAGGTTCTCCGCCAGTAATACTTAAAGAACGTAAATGAGGAATCTCATCTAATCGTTTTAATAAAAGATCCATCGGAAGCGGATTTGGGTCTTTCGGCTGTAACGTGTAACCAACAGCGCAATGCTCACAGCGCATATTGCATAACGTCGTCGTTGTAAATTCAACATTTGTTAATAGTAGTTTGCCGTACTCTTCAAGGTCCATATACGCTTCCCATGGATCGTAAGAAGGAGTAATCGGCTTCATTTTTTGTGATATCGTCATATGAAATACTCCTTTGACTATTGAAATAACAATTTGTCCATTCTCTATAATAGAAGAATATGTGCTTTTTATAAAGTGAAACTTTTTAGCATGAAAAGAGAGAGGGCTTACATTATAGTGGATGACTGTGACAAAATTGGTGAAATTTCATGCCCATAGCAATCATTTTTGCGGTATAATAAAAGCAACTCGAATTAAAAGGAGAGTGCCTTCATGGGAAAAGCAATTCAAGATAAAGATACACAATTAGTATATTTAAAAGAGCGTTTAAATATGTTCATTGAAGTAATTGATACAATTGAACCTGAAGAAGTAGAATTAGAAGATGTAGATCGTCTTCTTGCAATGTTAGATGAATTAGAATTAAAATGTGAGCAATTTAAAAAAGACGAATAATATATTAAAAAGGCTGCCAATTCCAATTTGGTAGCCTTTTTCTGTGCGGATAATAGAAGGACGATAGAAAAAGAGGTATAATCAAGTTGTGAAAAATTTCATTTATGCTTTAATAGCGTGAAACAAATAAAAAGCTAAAGAGCATAACAATGGAATTTTCAGCTCATAACGTTTTGGTAGCGTTCACAATTGAGGGGGAAGTAACAATGGAAAAGCTTCAAGAAAGCATGTATCAACTAATTGTTGAAACGTCAACGAACTTACCGAAAGATGTTCGTCGTGCGATTCAACAAGCGAAAGAGCGAGAAAATGTAGGGACTCGTTCTGCGATGGCACTTGGCACAATTACAAATAATATTAAAATGGCTGATGATAACATCTCACCGATTTGCCAAGATACAGGGATGCCAACGTTTAAAATTTATACACCAGTTGGTGTGAATCAATTAAAGTTGAAGGAAGCTATCTATAATGCGCTTGAGCGGGCGACAAAAGATGGTAAACTTCGTCCAAATTCTGTTGACTCTCTTTTTGGAGACAATAGTGGAAATAATTTAGGACCAGGTACACCGGTTATTAAGTTTGAACAATGGGAAAAAGATTATATTGATGCACGTTTAATCCTAAAAGGTGGTGGCTGTGAGAATAAAAATATTCAATATAGCTTACCGTGTGAACTAGAAGGACTTGGACGAGCTGGCCGTGATTTAGAAGGAATTCGTAAATGCCTTCTTCATGCAGTATACCAAGCACAAGGTCAAGGATGTAGTGCTGGTGTAATTGGTGTTGGTATCGGGGGAGACCGCACATCAGGTTATGAATTAGCAAAAAATCAATTATTCCGTACATTAGATGATGTCAATCCAGTACCAGAGTTACAACAACTTGAAGAGTACGTATTAGAAAATGCGAATAAGCTTGGCATTGGTACGATGGGATTTGGTGGAGAAACAACTTTACTGGGCTGTAAAATTGGCGTGTATAACCGCCTGCCAGCTAGCTTCTACGTATCTGTGGCGTATAATTGCTGGGCATATCGCCGCCTAGGTGTAACAATCCATCCTGAAACAGGTGAAATTATGGATTGGTTATATCAAGAAGGTGAAGATACACTTCAGCATGAAGCACAAGAAAAAACAGAGCAACGTGAGATTGTATTACAAGCACCAATTACAGAAGAGCAAATTCGTGGACTTCGCGTTGGTGATGTTGTAACAATTAATGGCATGATGTATACAGGTCGTGACGCAATCCATAAGCATTTAATGGATAATGATTGTCCAGTAGATTTAAACGGACAAATTATTTACCACTGTGGTCCAGTTGTTGTGAAAGATGACAATGACAATTGGCAAATTAAAGCGGCAGGTCCAACGACAAGTATTCGTGAAGAACCGTACCAAGGCGATATTATGAAGAAATTTGGTATTCGCGCTGTTATTGGAAAAGGCGGTATGGGTGCGAAAACATTAGCGGCTTTAGAAGAACACGGTGGCGTGTACTTAAACGCAATCGGCGGTGCCGCGCAATATTATGCTGAATGTATTAAAGAAGTGGAAGATGTTGATTTCTTACAATTTGGTATTCCAGAAGCAATGTGGCATTTACGCATTGAAGGTTTTAAAGCAGTTGTAACGATGGACTCTCATGGTAATAGTTTACATGCAGATGTTGATAAAACATCACTTGAAAAATTAGCGAGCTTTAAAGAGCCGGTATTTAAATAAACAAAAATGCATCTCGAATCTTTCGAGATGCATTTTTTGGTATATATAGAAAAACATGCACAGCATGAAAGTAAGTAAGGAAACAGAAACTACAGGTACGATTATATATGGAAAGGAGACTATTTATGAAATATAAATGGTTATATATCGGTCTCATTTTTTCAATTATGATGGCACTTGTTCCAGTTTCAACATTGGCTTATACAAATACTCCACATAACTGGGGAATCCCGCGTCCTAAAAATGAAACAGTACCAGATGCAGGAAAGTTATATACGGATTTACTGCAAAAAAATGGCGGGTTTTATTTAGGAGATACGAAGAAAAAAGATATTTATTTAACATTTGATAATGGATATGAGAATGGATACACAGGGAAAATCTTAGATGTATTAAAAGAGAAAAAAGTACCAGCAACTTTCTTTGTAACGGGGCATTACATTAAAACACAAAAAGATTTATTGTTAAGAATGAAGGATGAAGGACACATTATTGGAAATCATTCTTGGAGTCATCCTGATTTTACAGCGGTAAATGATGAGAAGCTTCGTGAAGAATTAACGAGTGTAACGGAAGAAATTAAAAAAGTAACTGGGCAAAAAGAAGTGAAATATGTACGTCCTCCGCGCGGCGTATTTAGTGAAAGAACGTTAGCTCTTACGAAAGAAATGGGCTACTATAATGTATTTTGGTCACTTGCATTTTTGGATTGGAAAGTGGATCAGCAAAGAGGATGGCAATATGCGCATAATAATGTTATGACGATGATTCACCCAGGATCTATTTTATTACTTCATGCAATATCAAAAGATAATGCAGAAGCACTTGCGAAAATCATTGATGATTTGCGCGAGAAAGGGTATCATTTTAAAAGTCTAGATGACTTAGTAAAAAGCAATCAACCGTAAGCATGTATGCTTACGGTTTTCTCATGCTATAATGATGTGTAAAAAGGATGGGGAAACGTATGTGGAGCGAACATGTTACGTTAGAGTATCCGTATCATTTTGAAGAAGTATTAAAACGTTTATCTTTTGATCCTCTTAACGTCATTCAATTAGATGAGAAAGTCATTTATATCCCGCTTTGCATAGAAGAGGAACAGGTTGTTGTTCGCTTACAAGGGATTGGTACTGTTCAAAATCCACAGTTTTGGATTTCTAGTCAGACAGGAGATCCGGAGAAAGTCATGAAACGAATGAGGGCCATTTTTCATTGGAATGAACCGTTTCAAGATATACAAAATCATTTTTTAAACACATCATTACGTCCACTATTTGAAACATATGCTTATACTCCAATTATTTTAGAATTTGATTATTTTGCTTGTCTTCTTCGCTGTATCATTCACCAACAAATAAATTTGAAATTTGCTACTGTGTTAACAGAACAATTTGTGAAACGGTATGGAACAGAGAAGAATGGTGTATTCTTTTTCCCCACTCCGGAAATAGTAGCAAATATTTCAATAGAAGAATTGAGAGAGCAGAAGTTTAGTCAGCGAAAGGCTGAATATATAGTAGGATTAGGTCGAAGTATTGTCAGTGGTACATTAAATTTAGCGAGTATAGAAACTGGGACGGAAGAAGAAGTTTCAGCACAATTGTTGCCAATTAGGGGAATTGGTGCATGGACAGTGCAAAACTTTTTAATGTTTGGGATTGGACGGAAAAATATGTTTCCGAAAGCGGACATTGGGATTCAGCGTGCAGTGCAAGGTATATTTCAATTAGATGATAAACCTGATGATGCATTTTTAGAAAAAGTGAAACAAGAGTGTGAACCATACTGCAGTTATGCAGCGTTATATTTATGGAAAAGTATAGAGTAGAGGTGTAATAATGATACAAAAGCAACATGAGAGTAAGTTGGAAGTTGGTCAAACGTTTCCTGTGACAATTAAACGTCTTGGGATTAACGGAGAAGGCGTTGGTTATTTTAAGAGACAAGTTGTTTTCATTCCAGGGGCATTACCAGGAGAAGAAGTTGTTGCAGAAACAACGAAAATTCAGCGTGGCTTCGCTGAAGCGAAAGTGAAAAAAGTTCGTAAAGCTTCACCGCATCGTGTGAAAGCACCGTGTCCAGTATATGAGGAGTGTGGCGGTTGTCAGCTGCAACATTTAGATTATAAAGAACAATTGAATCAAAAGCGTGATATCGTTGTACAAGCATTTGAGAAGTACATGAAAAACAGTATGGAAGAGAAAATTCGTCCAACGCTTGGCATGGAAAATCCATGGCATTACCGTAATAAGAGTCAATTACAAGTGGGGCGTAAAGACGAAAAGGTTATTACAGGGCTATATAAACAAAACTCACATCAGTTAATTGATATTGCTCACTGTATGATTCAACATAAAGCAACGAATGAAGCGACAAAAGTTGTAAGACGTATTTTAGAAAAATTAAATGTTTCTATTTACAATGAGAAAAAACAAAAAGGTTTAGTACGCACAATTGTAACACGTACTGCAGTTCAAACAGGGGAAGTACAAGTTACACTTATTACAACAAAAGAAGAATTACCAAATAAAGAACAATTTGTTGCAGAAGTACAAAAACAGATGCCAGCGGTTAAATCAATTATGCAAAATGTAAACTGGCGTAAAACATCTGTTATTTTTGGAGATAAAACATTTAAATTAGCTGGAAAAGAAGTAATTCAAGAAACACTTGGCGATTTATCATTTGAATTATCAGCACGTGCATTCTTCCAGTTAAATCCAGAACAAACAATTGTTTTATATGATGAAGCGAAAAAAGCAGCTGCGTTAACAGGCGATGAGAAAATTGTAGATGCGTATTGTGGTGTTGGTACAATCGGACTTTGGCTTGCGAACGATGCAGCGGAAGTACGTGGTATGGATGTAATTCCAGAAGCGATTGCAGATGCAAGAAAAAATGCGAAGCGTCACGGATTTACAAATACGAAATATGAAGCAGGTAAAGCTGAACAATGGTTACCGAAATGGGTAAAAGAAGGATGGCGTCCAGATGTAATTGTTGTCGATCCACCACGTACAGGTTGCGATGATAAATTACTGGAAACGATTTTAAAGGTGAAACCGAAACAAGTTGTGTACGTGTCTTGTAATCCTTCTTCATTAGCACGTGATGTACAAGCATTAATGAAGAGTTATGAAGTGGAGTATGTGCAACCAGTTGATATGTTCCCGCATACTGCGCATGTAGAAAATGTAGTTAGATTAAAGTTGAAATAAGAAGGATTAAAAATGTTGATGTAGTTAACTACATCAACATTTTTTGTTATGCTGGCAGCTAAATCACGTTACGTAATCAATATACATACTTTCTGTATGAAGTATATGAAATTATTTTCTGCATTTGAAAAGAATTTGTAAAAATATACAGTATTCAGATTGTATAGACCACTTTGTATTAATAAATTACAATATGGATGTAACATAGCAATTTTGCTATAGAAAATAAGCTGAAAGGGAGAAGATTTATGAAAAAATGGTTGGCATTGTTTGTTTTTGGGATGGTTTCTTTATTTGCAACTTCTGCACATGCGGAATCATATGAAACAACAAAAACATTAAAAGTATATGAAAGTCGTAGTTTTAATTCGCCTGTGAAAAAAGAACTGCAGCCAGGAGAAAGGGTTTATGTTACAAATCAACATCCTAGTGGATGGTGGAAGATAAGTGGTGGATTTATCGCACCAGAGGGCGCTAAAGTAGAAATTAATCGAACTTTTGAAGCTTTTGATTGGATTAATATGGACAGTGCGAAGTACGTATTTGGTCCTCAAACTGTTATTGCACGTGATGGTACACTAAGAGGTGAAATTTTGATTGATACATATTTGGGGCAGAAGTGGACAAGTGTAAATGGAATGCCACAAATAATGAAGCAGAATTTTGCAGCATACAGTAGCCCTGAAGCTAAAAATCCAGATGCTTGGTTCGCTCCACAAACGGTTAATATTTTGCAGACAAAAGAAAACGGTTGGTCTTTAATTAACACGTATTTAGGGCCAAAGTGGATTGTTCGTTATCCACACGTGGAACATATTAATCGTGATTTTTATGCATACAATGAACCTAAGTACATGCATCACGGTGTGAAATTCTCAGCCAAATCTGTAAGAGTACTTCAACAAGGAGAAAATGGTTGGAAGAAAATTAAGGTTGAGGTTGGGGAAAAATGGATTGCACCACAAGGATCTTATTACCATGTCCCAAATGTATTTACGGCATTTGATCAACCTTTCGGTAGAGCAATCGGTACTTTTGCACCACAAACTGTATTTGTAGTTGAAGAATCTACAACATCATTTGGTTGGTTAAAAATTAGAACATACTTAGGAGATTCCTGGATTCGAACGAATCGTAATTAGTAAATAGATTACTTTATTCCTTTTAGAATGAAGTAACAATATGTTATAGTTCCCTCATATGGAAAAGCTGTATGAGGGATTATATTTTTAGCCCATTAAGACAAGGAGAATACGATGAATAATTATAAATTAACGATTCAGTACGATGGTGCACGTTTTAAAGGATGGCAACGTCTTGGTAATAACGATAATACGATTCAAGGAAAAATCGAAAGTGTCATATCTGAAATGATCGGAAAAGAAATTGAAATTATCGGTTGTAGTAGAACAGACGCTGGTGTACATGCTTTGAATCAAGTTGCTAACTTTCAAAGTGATGAGAAGTTAGTGGAACATAAAGTGAAAAAATATTTAAATCAATATTTACCTAATGATATTAGCATTACGAATGTGGAAGAAGTACATGATCGTTTCCATGCTCGTTACAATTCTAAAGCAAAAACATATCTGTATAAAATTTGGAATGAAGAGCATACAAATCCATTTATGCGTAAATACAGCATGCATGTGAATAAAAAATTAAATGTGAAAAGCATGAAAGCAGCTGCAAAACATTTAGTTGGTTCACATGACTTTACTGCTTTTTCAAATGCGAAATCAAAGAAAAAATCTATGGTTCGAGAAGTATATACACTTGATGTGATGGAAGAGGCAGGATTTGTACAAATTAGAGTAAGTGGGAACGGATTCCTTCATAACATGGTAAGAAAAATTGTTGGGGCATTAATTGAAGTTGGATTAGGACAATTAGATGCTGAAGCAATTCCAAACATTTTAGAAGAAAAGCAGCGCAATCAAATTAATTGTCTTGCTGAGGCAAGTGGGTTGTATTTAGAGAATGTTGAGTTTTAATGGCAAATAAAAAAATCGGGCTAAGTAGCTCGATTTTTTTAGTATTACGAAGATTTCTCGTTTTTTATATGTAGCTTCAAATTCCAAAAAGCAGCAAGCATAATAGCTGCAAAGGAGCCCGAAATTGTTCCTAATAGCTTTGCATAAGGAGAGCTGCTTACATCGGAATTAATGAATAACATCATACAGAGCATGGCAGGGAAAAAGTATAAGTATTGTAATAACTTTAATTTTTTATCATTACTCATATATATAGCCCCTTTCTAGCATGTTATATGTTCATTGTAACATATTTTACCAAATTATTTTTTGCATTTGGAGAAATGTTCATTTCATATGTGTAAATGCAGTTTTTTAATTCGATATTGTAAATTTTGTCTACTTAATCCTAAAAATTTTGCAGCTTGTGAGATGTTACCGTGATTCTCTTTAAGAATTTGATTGATGTAGTTTTTTTCCATTTTTTCTATTGTGTGTTTTAAAGTTTTAGGTGCATCAGTATTGTGATTAGTTAGTGTATGCTGCATGTTGAATTCTTTTTTTATTTGTTCGCGAAAGCGAGTAGGAAGATGAAAAGCTGTAATGATGGTTTCATCTTCTATCAAGTTCATGGAACCTTCAATTATATGTTCCAATTCCCGTACGTTTCCAGGCCAATCGTATGCATAGAAAAATTCACTTACATTTACATCTACATCGGTTACGTTGAGCACGAATTGAGTATTATATTTTTTAATAAAGTGCTGAACAAGAGCTGGAATATCTTCTTTTCTTTCCCGTAAAGGCGGAAGACATAAAGTAACGACGCTTAATCGGTAATATAAGTCTTCTCTTAATCGATCATGTGCGATGGCTTCGAAGGGATCTTCATTAATAGTTGCTATAATACGAACATCAATTTCTTTTTCGTGTGTACCTCCGATTCTTCTTATTGTTTTTTCTTGTATAGCCCGTAGCAACTTAGCTTGAAGAATTGGGCTTAATGAATTGATTTCATCTAATAACAAAGTTCCTCCGTTTGATTCTTCGAATAAACCTGGTTTATCTATTGCTCCTGTAAAGGCACCTCGATTTGTACCAAATAATAGGCTTTCCATTAAGGTATCAGGTATAGCGGCACAGTTTTGTGAAATAAAAGGTTTTGTTGAACGCTGACTTTCATTATGGATGCTTTGTGCAAATAGTTCCTTACCAGTACCTGTTTCTCCTACGAGAAGTATGGAGGAAGATGTACGAATTACTCTTTTTCCTTCTGTAATGATGGATTGAATTGCTTCAGAATCACCAATTATGTGATCAAAGGTAAATTTAGTGCTTTGTTTTCGAGAAGGGCCTATTCTTATTGTTTGCTTTAAGTGACTGATCTCTTTTGATATTTCAATGGCACCTTTAATTTTTCCATTTTCTATTATAGGGAAAGTATCGTTAATCGTTGTAATTTCTTGTCCTTTATTGTTAAAATACGTTTGTTTTATATTTTTCTTTGTTTTTCCAAATTTTAATGCCTCTATAAGAGTACTATTTTTATTTTCTTCAAATGCAAATACCTCTAAAGGACTTTTATATAGCACATCTAAGCGATCCATTGATTCAATTTCCATCATTTTGCGGTTATAGACAATCGTTTTACTTTCCTCATTAATAATATGAATCCCGATATCGAGTTCATTGAGTAAAGTTTCATATAGCATATTCATTTCAATGATCTGTTTAAAATTAATGTCTTCTGTACGCATAGATTATCTTCTCCTCATTTCACCCTATGAAGACTGACTTTTTATAATTTTATTAAAATTCTTATAAAACCGCAAAATTTTTTTGCTATTTTCCTTTTAAAACTTCTCAAATGATAGAAAAATTTTGCGGTTGTGCACGCTTTTTTGTGTGAAACTCTCATTTAATATATGAATCAGAGACTTGGTACGTATTTTGCATAAATAATATTCGAAATCTCTAGAGGGGAGAATATGAATTTTTATAGGATATACAACGTTGCGGTGTCAATTAATAAGAGGGGGAATTTATAAAGTGAAGACAGTTATAGAAGGTGTGTATAGTCCTTGTTATGGAAAAGTAGAGAAGTTATTTGTTACGGAAAGTTCTTACGTATACGAGTGGGAGAAATTAGCGTTAATTGAAACAATAGATAAACAGAAAGTAGAAATTAAGATAGGGATCAGTGGTTATATTGAATCATTAGAAGTAGTAGAAGGACAAGCTATTGCTGATCAAAAGTTATTAATAACAGTAAGGGATGACCTTTTAGTAACAGGCAGTGATTAATGTAAGTGACGTGTAATTTTGCTCTTTTAACTCATTATTTTTACGGTGAATAATTTTAAAAACGCTTACATTAAATGGGTTGGCAAAGTGAAAAGGGGGATTTATATGATGGATCAAAACCAAGGATTAAAAAGAGAATTGAAAAGCAGGCACATATTTATGATTGCACTCGGTGGAGTTATTGGTACAGGACTTTTTTTAGGGTCAGGTTATACGATTCATGAAGCTGGACCTGGAGGAGCAATTGTAGCGTATCTTGTCGGTGGATTTGTAATGTATTTAACGATGCTCTGTTTAGGAGAATTAGCTGTTGCGATGCCTGACGCAGGGTCTTATCAAACGTATGCGACAAAGCACATTTCCCCTGCAGCGGGTTATGTAGTGGGATGGATGTCGTGGTTAAACTGGTCTGCTACGATAGGCATTGAATTAATTGCAGTTAGTATTTTGATGAAACGCTGGTTTCCCGATGTACCGTCATGGATTTGGTGTGTAGTGTTCGCAGTACTGCTCTTTGCTATTAATGCGTTATCTTCAAGAAGTTTTGCGGAAGTGGAATTTTGGTTTGCAAGTATTAAAGTAATTACAATTATTGTATTTATTATTTTGGGCGGGGCAGCAATGTTTGGTTTTCTAGATATGAAAGGAAATGAACCAGCGCCAATGTTCTCTAGCTTTACTGATTATGGTGGATTGTTTCCAAATGGATTATCAGCCATTTTAATTACAATGATTGCAGTTAATTTTTCTTTCCAAGGAACAGAATTAGTTGGTATTGCAGCAGGTGAGAGTGAAAATCCAGAGAAAACGATCCCGAAGGCAATTAACAATACAGTTTGGCGTATACTTGTTTTCTTTGTACTATCTATTTTTATTCTTGCTGGACTATTCCCTTGGCAGCAAGCAGGAGTAATAGAAAGTCCATTCGTAGTTGTATTTGATAAAATTGGTATTCCTTATGCAGCAGATATTATAAATTTCGTTATTATTACAGCAGTACTATCCGTTGCGAATTCAGGATTATATGCAACTTCGCGTATGCTATGGTCTATGTCTAATCAAGGAATGATTAGTCCAATTTTTGGCAAGTTATCTAAAAACGGTGTTCCTATTTATGCATTAATCGTAAGCACAATTGTAGGGTGTCTCTCACTACTATCAGGTATTTATGCGGAAGATACAGTTTATTTATGGCTGCTTTCTATCGCTGGGTTCGGAGCGATACTAGTTTGGGCATCTATTGCTTTATCAAATTTATTAGCTAGAAGGTCATACATGAAGCGGGGCGGGGATGTTAAGGACTTGAAATTTAAAACACCATTGTATCCATTTGTACCACTTCTTGCGTTAGTATTAAATTTAACAGTAATCGTTGGCATGGCCTTTATTCCAGAACAAAGAATGGCATTGTATTGTGGTATTCCATTTATGATTGTTTGTTTACTGTTTTATCGTGCTACAAGAAATAAGGGAAGTAATGTGGAGCATATTGAAAAGACAAATACAACGGAAGTAGAGAATTTATAATAGTGATTAATTAGGAGACTGTAAAATTGTAAACAGTCTCTTTTTTTGTGAAAATAAAGCTGGAAACATACTATGTATGCAAAGGGGAATTAGCGATGAATCCAGAAGTTTCGCAGTTGTTAAAACAAATAGATTCAAGGAAAGAGGAATTACTAGAACTTACAAAAACTTTAATTCGTTTTGAAACACCAGCACCACCAGCGAGAAATACAAATGAAGCGCAAGAATTTATTGCAGAGTTTTTAAGAAAACGAAATTTTAGTATTGATAAATGGGATGTATATCGGAATGATCCGAACGTTGTTGGAGTAAAAAAAGGAATAAAAAGTGACTCATATAAAAGTCTTATTATTAATGGGCATATGGATGTAGCTGAAGTTTCAGCAGATGAGGCGTGGGAAACAAATCCATTTAATCCATTTATAAAAGATGGCTGGTTAGTTGGACGTGGCGCAGCAGATATGAAAGGTGGGTTGGCTGGAGCGCTATTTGCCATTCAACTTTTACAAGAAGCTGGTATTGAATTACCTGGAGATTTAACTTTTCAATCAGTAATTGGAGAAGAAGTTGGAGAAGCAGGTACACTTCAATGCTGCAAAAGGGGTTACGATGCTGATTTTGCAGTCGTAGTGGATACGAGTGATTTACATATGCAAGGGCAAGGCGGTGTCATTACTGGATGGATTACAGTGAAAAGTCCGCAAACGTTTCATGATGCAACGCGTAGACAAATGATCCATGCTGGAGGACGTTTATTTGGAGCGAGTGCGATTGAAAAAATGATGAAAATTGTGCAAAGCTTACAAGAATTAGAGCGCCACTGGGCAGTCATGAAAACATATGAAGGCTATCCATCTGGAACAACAACAATTAATCCAGCTGTTATTGAGGGAGGAAGGCATGCGGCGTTCATTGCGGATGAGTGCCGATTGTGGATAACAGTGCACTTCTATCCGAATGAAACACATGAACAAATAATAAACGAAATTGAAGAGTATATTGGAAAGGTGGCAGCTGCCGATCCATGGTTAAGTGAAAATCCGCCACAATTTAAGTGGGGCGGAGAATCAATGATTGTAGATCGTGGTGAAATTTTTCCTTCTTTAGAAATAGATAGTGAACATACAGCTGTAAAAACGCTTAGCTCAGTACATGAATCAATTCTTTCTAAAAACGCAATTTTAGATATGTCTGCAACGGTAACGGATGGTGGTTGGTTTAGTGAATTTCATATTCCGGCTGTTATTTACGGACCAGGCACATTAGAGGAAGCTCATTCAATAAATGAGAAAGTAGAAGTAGAGCAGTTAATTGAATTTACAAAAGTAATAACAGCATTTATATATGAATGGTGTCATATGAAAAAATAGATTAGTATGTTGAAATAGTACAGGTATGTATACTTGTACTATTTTTTAGTGAACTATTTCAGAGTTAAATAGAAACAACTGAAATAGTTCTTTATTTTGCTATGTCTTTCGTTTCATTTCAAGTAATTTCTCTTTTGCTAATTCAACGGCAATCGCATCATCTAAATAGCCAATTGGAAAGAGATAGTCGGGAATAATATCTGTCGATAAAATGAAATAAAGTAATGCGCTCCCAAGAACTGCACGTTCTTCTTTTGAAATGGTTTCATTGCAAAATTGTTGATACATATCTGTTAATTGTTCAATAAAAGGACCAGCACTATCAATTTGCTCTAATTTGCTTGCGAAACTGTCACGAATACGATTTTCGCCTTCTGTTGTCTGGGCATAGCGTTCGTAATTTTCGAGTTCTTGTTTTACGCGAGTTGTAGTGTAATCGAAATCGAATAAGTTAGAGGATTGTAAAGTTTGCTGAATGGTATCAAGAGATGTGTACATATCCGTTTTTTCTTTATTTATGTGAGGAGAATCAGGGTACATTTCATCAAATAACAATTGGGGTGGAACTTGAAGACATTCTGCAAATTTTTGTAGATGTTTTTGTTTCGGCGGTTGTTTGCCATTAATAATTCTTGAGACCGTTGCAGGATCAATATTTGTAAGTATTCCTAGTTGGCGCATAGATAGGGCGCGTTCTTTTAAAAGTTTTTTTATTAATTTACCAAGCCGATCATTCGGGTTTTCATTAGCCATAGTGTAGGCACTCCTTTTTTAGTGTTGAAAAAATGTTGAGCATTTATTACAAGTATATGAAACAGACAGGCACAGTTGCTCAACATTTTCATAATATGCATTGAAAAGTGAGAAAAAGGGGTGACTATTTATGAGTACGGCAGGCTTATTTTCAATTTTTTTAATCGGGATCGCTTCTAATTTAGATAATGCAGGTGTTGGAATTGCGTATGGCATTCGTAAAATTCGTATTTCGTGGTTTAACAATTTTATCATCGCATTCTTTGGATTTTTATTTACTTTATTAGCGGGATTTTTTGGGAACTGGATTGCGTTATTTATTTCAGAGTTTACAGCAAACTTGATTGGAGCAATCGTTTTAGGGATAATCGGGGTGTTTATTTTATGCCAGCCTTTCTTGAGTCAAAAAAATACAGCAGGTTCTAAAGATGATAATGTACTTATGGGAATTTTACGTGATCCAGAAAAAGCAGATTTCGATGGATCTAAAACAATTAGTTTTTCTGAAGCACTTGTTTTAGGGGTTGCATTGTCTATTAATAATATCGCAGGTGGGTTCGATGCTGGAGTAACAAATTTAAACCTTTGGCTTACAGCGACTATTTCTGGGGTGTTTAGTTTTATTTGCATAAGTGGTTTTGGGTATGTAGGAAAACGATATTTAGCAGAATACTTAGGGAAATGGGCGACGGTTATTGCAGGAGTGTTATTAATTCTTATTGGGATCGATCAGTTGTTGTAAGGAGAGTAGAAAACAAGGTTCGAGTATTTCCTTGGAAATACAGCAAGGGATTGCATATATCGACGTACTTTTCTCCATACTAATACGGATTTCTTTTAAGAAAGGGGGATTTGTATGGGACGCGGGAAAGCATTTGATCATAAGAAAAAAGGGCATGATCATCAACCACCTAAAGGTGCGTTCATTCATAAAGATGTAAATGAACATACTTTGGAAGAGGAAGAGCTACCAGTAAATATTGAGGCGTATAAAAATAGTTTAAAAAAACATTAAAAGCACCTACATAGGTGCTTTTTTTACCGTATATCTTCAATTAATTGTTCGGATTCTTCATGCATACTGTACTCACTTAATACTTGAATGCAAAGCCACTTTAATTCTTCGATCGTATGCTCAAGTTCTTCAGGAAGCACATGGTGAATGTCTTCAAGTCCCATTCCGAAATGAATAAGTTCAAGTACTTGATCATCGATGTTCCGGTCCATTAATAGTTCAAGTACTTCTAAATTGAATATGTATCGGTGAGCTTCGTCGAGTGAAACAACTTTTAGCTTTAAGCTTTCTACAATACTCAATATAAAAAGAAGAATTGTTTTTTCAAGAACAGGTTGTTTTCCCATTTGAAATATTAGTTTCATCTTTCACACCTCCACATATAGCGCTAGGTTGTACTATATTATTCGGGAGGGGGGAGCAAATATGCATAATAAAGAGAAACTTTCAATACCGTTTTTGTATGGATATTGATAACAGATCAAATAAAAAAATCCCGCTATACTAGCAGGATAACTTTCCATTAAAAAATACTCCAGCCTTCTTGAGCAGAAAGAAGTTCAAGAATTTTAAAACCAGCGATACTATTTCCGTTTGCATCTAAAGCTGGCCCGAAAATACCGATTCCCATTTCACCTTTTACGCAGCCGAAAATGCCACCGGCTACACCACTTTTTGCAGGGATACCAACACGGATTGCAAATTCACCAGATTCGTTATACATACCACATGTGACCATAAATGTTTTGCAAATTTTTGTAATATGTTTAGGGATAATCTGTTTCTTTTTATATGGATCATATCCATCCATTGCAAAAATTAAGCCAATACGTGCTAAATCAATACAGTTTACTTCAACTGCACATTGACGAGTGTATAAATCCATAAGTTCTTCGATGTCACAATCGATAATTCCGTTTTGTTTCATATAGTAACAAAGTGAACGATTTAAGTAAGCTGTCTCTAATTCTGAATTGGCAACTTTAGAAGAATAATTAATAGTAGGATTATCTGTTATTTCACGTACAAAATGAAGGATACGCTCCGTTTTTTCCTCGTTATCTTTTCCTGCTAACATGCTTGTAATAGCTAATGCTCCTGCATTAATCATTGGATTAAGGGGTTTGGACGGACTTGTCGTTTCTAACTTAATAATAGAATTAAATGGGTCACCCGTTGGTTCCATTCCAACTTTAGAAAATACATATTCTTCGCCACGGTCTAAAAGGGCAAGGGCAAGTGTAATTACTTTGGAAATACTTTGAAGAGTAAATAGTGTTTGTGAGTTGCCTGCATGGATATATTCTGATTCTTTATGGAAAATGGCAATCCCTAAATCGTCTGGATTTGCATTTCCTAGTTCGGGGATATAAGTAGCAAGTTTTCCTTTTTTTGTATATGGTTTTACTTGTTCTAACAACTGTTGTAAGTTGTTTGTTTCAATGCACTGCATAGTACCAACGCTCCTATTTCGAATTAACTAAGTTTACTTTTCCCGATATGCTCGGAAATAAATAATAACATGAAAAAGTGGAATGATAAAACGAAAGTTACATGTTCTATAGCAGGTCGTTCGTTTCGCGTCCTCTGTATTAAAAAAGGAGAATTTCCCTTTTATATAACAGTTTGGAAATAGGAGATTTATCCATAAAAAATCCAAAAATAAAAACTACACATCTATACAACTATATGTTATTATGGTTATGTAAATAGAAAGCGTTTTCTAAGGCGTACTTATAATGATAACGATTTCATAAATTGAATTAGGGGGAATTAAAATGTTGCAGTTTTTACAACGTATTGGTAAAGCTTTAATGCTTCCGATCGCAGTACTACCAGCAGCAGGATTATTGCTTCGTCTAGGACAAGAAGACGTATTAAACATTCCTGTTATGGCACAGGCCGGTGCAGCAATTTTTGATAATTTAGCACTTATTTTTGCAATTGGTGTTGCAATCGGCTTATCTGTTGACGGTAGTGGTGCAGCTGGTCTTGCAGGTGCAATTGGTTATTTAGTTATGAAGAATACAACTAATGCTTTAAGTGTTACTTACTCAACAGCAGAATTAAATGATAAATTAAAAAGTGTTCAAGATTTAGTCGGTTCAGTAGATCCAACTAAATTAGCAGATACGATGAATAAAGTTTCTAAAGCAGCAGCTTTGACACCAAAAATAAATATGGCTATACTCGGTGGTATTATTGCCGGGGTTATCGCTGGATTACTATACAACAAATTCCATAAGATTAAACTACCAGAATGGTTAGGATTCTTCGCTGGAAAACGTTTCGTACCGATCATTACGTCTATTGTAATGCTTCTTTTAGGATTATTATTTGGTCAAATTTGGCCAACAATCCAAACTGGTATTGATGCAGTGTCACACGGTATTGTAAACCTAGGTTCAATCGGTGCAGGGTTATTCGGATTATTAAACCGTTTATTAATTCCAATCGGTTTACATCACGTAATGAACACTTATTTCTGGTTTGTACTTGGTGACTTTACAAATGCAGCTGGTGATCTTGTTCATGGTGATATTGCTCGTTTCTTTGCAAAAGATCCATCAGCAGGTATGTTTATGACTGGTTTCTTCCCAGTTATGATGTTTGGTTTACCAGCAGCGTGTTTCGCAATGATTGCGGCTGCTAAACCAGAAAAACGCAAAGCAGTTACTGGTATGTTAGCTGGTTTAGCATTAACTTCATTCTTAACTGGTATTACAGAGCCAATCGAATTCTCATTCATGTTCTTATCACCAGTATTATATGGTGTGCATGCAGTATTAACAGGTCTTTCTTTATTCATAACAACATCACTTGGCATTCGTGATGGTTTCACATTTAGCGCAGGTGCTATTGATTATGTTATTAACTTTGGTATTGCAACAAAACCTGTATTATTAGCAGGTATCGGTTTAATTTATGCAGCAATTTACTTTGCAGTATTCTACTTCTTAATTAAGAAGTTCAACTTAAAAACTCCAGGTCGTGAAGATGACGATGAGTTAGTTGAAGATGTGGATGCACCAGTTGCAGGTTCAATTGGTGAAACTTACGTAGCAGCTCTAGGTGGAAAAGAAAACTTAACAGTTATTGATAACTGTGCAACACGTCTACGCTTACAAGTAAAAGATGCTAGTCAAGTAAACGAAGCAGCATTAAAACGTGCCGGTGCAAAAGGCGTTATGAAATTAAGTGACACAAGTGTACAAGTTATCGTAGGTACAAATGTTGAATCTGTTGCCGATGATATGAAAAAACACGTATAAATAATGAGATAAGAGGATGTCCAAAAAGATTGATAACATCAATTTTTTACAGGATATCCTCTTTTTTTTTTATAATTTAAAGGGAATCTTACTTTTGTAAATTTTCTTTTTCTTTTTTGTACATATGGGTTGGTAATATCTGCAGTGCGTGATAAAGTAGGGATGATATAGAATGGATTATCCATAATCTACTAAAATAAATCTTTAGTAGAGGAATTAAATTATTGGTGAGTAAGGGGAAAAAAGCAATTATGGATCAGGAAAAAAATAATGCGAATGGGAAAGCACATCGGCCGATTGTATACATAAAAAGGACAATCATTCTCGTCTTACTATTATCACTTGTATATTTCATGTATACAAAAATTGTTGAGCATAATAAGAAAGAAGAAACTTTAAAAGCGGCAGCAGAAATGAAGAAACAAGAAGAGCTAAAAAAGAAAGAAGAAGAAAAAAAGAAGCAAGAAGAACAAAAACAAAAAGAGCAGGAAGAACAAGTGAAGCAAGCGCAAGCTGCGGAACAGCCTACTGAAGGACCACCTCAAGAAATTAATGAAAACGCTCAATTGGACCAGTATTTACAAAACGCAGGATTTAGCGGGACAGCTGTTATTGTGAAGAACGGAAAAGTTCTTCTGAATAAAGGGTACGGTATGGCAAATAAAGAGCAGCAAGTACCCAATAATTCAGAGACGACTTTTTATATTGGTTCTATTTCAAAGGCGTTTGTAGCAACCGCTATTATGCAGTTGAAAGATCAAAAAAAATTACAAGTAGAAGATACTGTTGCGAAGTATATTCCAGATTTTCCACAAGGTAATAGTATTCAGCTAAAACATCTATTAACACATACATCAGGGATTCCAGAATATGAGCAGGGAAAAGAAGATATTTCTCATGAAGAACTGATAAAGCGAATAGGAAATCAAAAGCGTATTGGTGGTCCAGGAGAGAAGTGGAAGTATTCCGATTCGAACTACTCTATACTTGCATACATTGCCGAGAAGGTAAGTGGACAGCCGCTCGAAGAATATATTAAACAACATATTTTTGCTACTGTGGGTATGAAACATTCTGGTTTTGGCACAGAATTAGAACAAACAAGATTCCCATCAACGGGTTATAAAATAGTAAATAACAATATGACAACACCTAATATTCCGAGCATGTCACAACTATATGGTTGTGGTGATATATATACGAGTGCACATGATTTATATTTATTTAACGAAGCACTCTTCTCTGGAAAGTTAATTTCAAAAGAGAGCTATGATCAAATGTTTACAGGCGGAAAAAAAGATTACGGATTTGGATGGTACGTAGACCCAGGAAGTTATTCGAATCACGGTGTAATGCCAGGATGGAATTGCTTAAATGGATTTAGTAAAAGCGGAAGTGTGTATGTCGTTTTATTATCTAACATCCAAAACAACATTAAATCGTTTGGTAAAGTGAATAACGACATTTATACAATGTTGCGGAATATTGAAGTGTAAGAAACTATCCTTTTGGATAGTTTTTTTTATGCCCTTAAACAAATATTTCTTTTAGAAAATGTATGTCTTACCTATCACAAAAATATCTGTTTTGTATACATTAAGATGTATGGATGTAAAATTTTGTAATCTAAAAATAATAGGAGGAGAAGTGTATGTGTCTGTTCGGAAAATATTGGCATAAGTTATCAAGATTATTTAATAGACAATTAGGCTATTTTTTAGATGACAAATTATTGCCTGCTGTGGAACGACTTTTATTTTCGCAAAACTTTGCAAGGTTTATTCAAAGAAACTCTAAGCAAGCTACGGAAGAATTTATAAAATCAAGTCAATTTCAATCTATTATTTGTAATATTTTAAAAGAATGCAATACATCACCTTTTAAAGAAATTGCAAAGCAGTATTTAGGTAAAAACGTAGAAATTACGGTGACGGTTGGACAATTAACAGGCGTTATTGTAGCAGTTGGTGATGATTTCTTAACATTGCAAGAAGGAATAGGAACTGAAGTTTTATTACCATTTACAAGCATTATATCAATTAAAGAAGTGTAAGAAAGGAGAGTTATATATGTTATTTACTGATGAATTACGTAACCATGTTGGTGAGCTAGTGCAAGTTGTGACAGCTGTAGAAATTGTTACAGGCATTCTTTTATCTGTGACAGATGGGGCGATAATTGTGCGTACTTCTCCTTCTTATGGACCACCGGAAGATGTAATTGTGCGTACTCCTATTATTGCTTATGTTCGATTGGAAGGGTAAGCGTGATACAAGTATGAGAGTATCAGTTGTTATTCCAGCGCACAATGAAGCGAGTACTTTATCGCAAGTTTTAGTAGAAGTGGAGAAGCTCGAGCCTTACGAAATTATCGTGGTAGATAATGGGTCAACAGATGGGACGAAAGAAATAGCGTTACAACATCATTGTCACATGATTTATTATAAACATTCTCTTGGCAATGATGTTGGACGGGCTATTGGAGCTAGAGAAGCAAAAGGTGAAATTGTCTTGTTTTTAGATGGTGATATTGTTATTGATAGTAAAGAGTTACAACGTTTCGTGAAAGGGATTCAACAAGGGCATCAAATTGTTGTGAATAATTTAACATGGTCGGTTTATTTAAAGATGAGACCACATTATACGACAGTTGGAAAGTTCATGTTGAATCGTTATTTGAATAAAAAGGAGCTTGTTGTTGGATCTTTAATCGCAATTCCACATGCGATGAACAGGAAAGTTATCGAGAAACTTGGGTGGTGGAATTTAGCAGATCCAGCACTATTTCAAGCGATGGCGATGTCTAGAGGAGTAGATATTGTTGATACGGCTTCGGTCGATGTAATTCACACAAATAAGGTTCGTCCTGTGCATACGGGAACATCACCTGGTTCTCCTTATCCGAAAGCGACTAGCCGTATTATGGGTGATCATTTACGTGCTTTACAATACGTAATCGAAACATATGGTAAACGCGGCGGTTTTTCGGAGGGAAACAGGGATAGAGAGTTTATAGGGAACTATAAACCCGTTGTATTAAAGAAGGAAAAAGCGAAATATAGTGCGATTATACCAGTGTCAGAAGAAAAAATGACGATAAGATCTGTTATACAAGAAGTGAAAAAAGCAGGGGTAGATGAAATTATTGTTGTCGCGAATGGCGCAGATTTTGAGACTGTTAAACACGCAAAGCTAGAAAATGTTATTGTTGTTGAATTTACGAAGGCGCTTGGACATAATGTAGCACGAGCGATAGGTGCCATGCATGCTACGGCAGATATTTGTTTATTCGTTGATGGTGATTTTGTTATTCCAGCAAAAAAACTCACTCCATTTTTGCAAGCTGTTGAAGATGGAAGTGACGTGGTTTTAAATGATTTACAATGCTTATTAGATATGTTTCATCCTGCAGATCCAATTAGTATGGGGAAATATTTTGTGAATTTAGTAGCGAAAAGACCGGATTTATGGAATAACTCATTAACGGCAGTACCACATGCTATGCATAAAAGGGTAATAGAGAAAATAGGATATGACTCGCTTGTTATTCCGCCATTAGCCCAAATGAAAGCTATTTTGGAGGTTTTTTCTATTACAGCAGTAGAATTTGTAGATGTTATAAAAACCAATCGGGTACGCCCGGAGCAACATGGGTTTGTAAATGGACGTATTCCGGCATTTGACCGTATTTTCGGTGATCAACTTGAGGCGATTGCTTATCTATTACAATATACAGACGAACGTGGGAGTTTTACGGATGGAGATCGCGATAGAGACATTATTCAACAATTGAGAAAGGAAGAAAAGAATACAGATGAATGCTAGTAGTAAAGTAGCTATTATTGGATTAGGGTATGTTGGTCTTCCTTTAGCAGTCCATTTTGCAGAAAGAGGATATACCGTACTAGGATTAGATAAAGATACTAGAAAAATAGAATCGATTATAAAAGGAGAAAGTTATATTCCAGATGTTTCTTCTAAAGTGTTACAAAGTTTATTGACTAAAAATAAATTAATAGTAAATACACCAGATAAAGGTATTACTGATTTCCAAAATAGTGATTATGTTATTGTTACTGTTCCAACTCCAATTAATGAACGAAGAGAACCAGATTTAAGTGCCCTCATTTCAGCTTCGCATTATATACAACAAAATCTCCAAAAAGGACAAACCTTCATTTTTGAAAGTTCCACATACCCAGGCACACTTGAGGAAGTTATTATTCCTATTATTTCTCAAGCCGGCAAAAAGGTAGGAGAAGATTTCTATATTGGATATTCTCCTGAGAGAATTGATCCAGCAAATAGTCAATATTCAGTTCAAGCTATTCCAAAAGTTATTAGTGGACAAACAGAAAAGTGCAAACAAAAAGTACAGGATTTATATAGTAGCATTTTTGACTTAGTTGTACCTGTTAGCTCTCCGAAAGTAGCAGAGATGTGTAAGCTATTTGAAAATATTCAGCGCTTAGTTAACATTTCTTTAGTAAATGAGTTAAACACACTATGTGAAAGTTTAGGGATTGATTTTTATGAGGTTATTGAAGCGGCATCTACAAAACCGTTTGGATTTACTCCGTATTGGCCAGGACCAGGGATAGGGGGGCACTGTATTCCCGTAGATCCTTTATATTTTCAATGGAGAATAAAAAAGAATGGGGCAATTAGTCAATTAATTGAGGCGGCACATGTAATTAATGAAGAAATGCCAGAGAAAATTGTCCGGAAAGTAAAGGGCATGGTGCAATCACCCGGACTAGTTTTAATTGTAGGAATCGCGTATAAGAAAGATGTAAATGATTTGAGGGAATCACCGGCTTTGCCAATTATTCAATTACTAATAAAAGAAGGATACAAGATAAAATACCATGATTCATATATTTCTTCTGCAGAAATTGGAGATAAGGTGTATCAATCCGTTGCCTTGGATGAACAAACAGTTAAAGAGGCAGGTTGTATTTTAATTTTAACTGATCATTCTAATATCGATTGGAAGCTTTTTAAAGGAATGAACCGAGTAATAGATACAAGGGGAATTATAAAGAAGGTGAGTGTATGAGTAAGAAATGTTTAATTACAGGTGGGGCCGGATTTATTGGATCTCATTTAGCTGAAGAGTTGGTGAGAAGGGGTTATGAAGTCACGATTGTGGATAACTTCTATAAAGGGAAAAATAAGTATCATAATGAGCTAATGAGAGAGATGCGGGTTATTCTAATAAGTGTTTTAGACAAAAATTCTATTTATGAGTTAGTAAATCAACATGATGTAGTGTTTCATTTAGCAGCAATTTTAGGTGTTAAAACGACAATGGAAAAAAGTATAGAGCTCATTGAAACGAATTTTGATGGAACGAGAAACATTTTACAAGCAGCATTAAAAGGAAAGAAGAAAGTAGTTTTTGCATCTACTTCCGAAGTATATGGCAAGGGCAAACCGCCTTTCTCAGAAGAAGGGGACCGATTGTACGGGGCAACTTCTAAAATACGTTGGAGTTATGCAGTGTGTAAAACATTAGAAGAAACATTATGTTTAGGCTACGCATTAGAAGGTTTACCGGTAACAATTGTTCGTTATTTTAATATTTATGGTCCAAGAGCGAAAGATGGTCCGTATGCAGGGGTAATCCCGCGATTTATCAGTGCGGCCCTGCAAGGAGAAGATATTCTCGTATATGGAGATGGAAAGCAGACACGTTGCTTTACGTATGTAAGTGATGCGGTAGAGGCAACGATTCGAGCAATGGATGAGAAGGTAAATGGTGAGATTATTAATATAGGTTCCGAGAACGAAAAGAGTATAAAAGAAGTAGCAGAAACAATTAAAAAACTAACGAAATCTTCTTCAAAAATTATACAAGTTCCTTTTGAGGAAGTATATCCACATGGCTTTGAAGAAATTCCAAATAGAAGGCCGAACGTAACGAAGTTAAGAGAGCTTGTTCAATTTCAAGCGACAGTAACGTGGGAACAAGGATTGAAAGAAACTATTAAGTGGTTTCATGAAGAAAACAATGGCTAAGTCGCTATCAGTTATTATTCCTGCAAGTAATGAAGTGGATACAATTTCAGACGTTATTCAATCGGTAAAACCGTTAAATCCAGTAGAGATTATTGTAATAGCAAATGGTTGTAATGATGGTACAGAAGAGGTTGCTAATCGGTTAGGATGTAAAGTAATCAGGCATACAGAACTATTAGGAAACGATGTTGGACGTGCAGTTGGCGCAAAATATGCGATAGGTGATGTATTACTATTTATAGATGGGGACTTTGCTATTCCAACTTCAAAATTACAATTGTTTCTTAATCCGATTTTACATGATCAGACTGACATCGTTTTAAATAATTTGGACGCATTGTTTTTAAAGAAACAAAAACCCCATTCTGTTACAGTGTGGCGTCAAATATTAAATGCAATGTTAGAGCGTGAAGAATTAAAAATAGATTCTTTATTATCTGTACCTCATGCGTTGACGAAAGAAGTCGTCCAGAGTATTGGATACGAATGTTTAGTTAATCCTATTGTAGCTCATTTACGTATAGCACAAAGTAAATGGAGAATTAGCCGTCATTGTGCTATTGATGTTATTACGCCGAATAAATTTCGACCGGTTGAACATGCTGCATATGGCACGAGCCTTTCTCAATCTGAAAGAAGAATGATAGGTGATCATATAGAAGCTGTTGCGGAACGGATAGTAAGCAGTGATACACGCGGGGGATATTATGATGGAAATAGGAAAAGGAATAGCGTCTATCATACTTTAAATTTCGAAGATTTTTATCAAGGATGGGGCGTTACATCCAATTTGTATAAAGGAAAGCAACTATCGGTTGTTATTCCTGTACAAGATGAAGAGAAAACAATTGGAAACGTTATAGAAGAGCTTCGTAAAATTGAACCTTTTGAAATCATCGTCGTCGTAAATGGTTCGTCAGATAAAACAGCAACGATTGCAAAAGACAAGGGCGCAACGACAATTGTATATAAAGAAGCCCTTGGAAACGATGTAGGGCGTTCACTTGGAACTTATTTTGCAAAAGGAGAAATTGTGTTATTTATAGATGGTGATTTTGTTATTCCAGCTAGGGAGCTATATCCTTTTGCAAAAGCTATTGCAGATGGAAAGGACGTCGCATTAAATGATTTAAATCATTATTTAGATCTAAGAGTACCACTTCATCTTGTAACTGCGTTTAAGTATGCACTAAATTTAGCTTGTGATAGAAAGGATTTAGGGGTAGGATCACTTATTGCGGTACCTAATGCATTTAGCCACAAGTGTTTGAAAGCAATTGGGTATAAATCTTTATTGTCACCTTGTGTAGCACAAGTGAAGGCTCTTCTTTCTGGATTTGAAATTGCGTGTGTATATCGTGTTGAGGTTGATAAGATGAACCGTATTCGTCCCAGTGAACATTTTGCAAAAATAGGTCATCCTCCAGCTGTACTTCGAATTATAGGTGATCATATAGAGGGACTAGAGCAAATAATTGCATTAACAGACAATCGTGGCGGATTCTATGATGGCAATAGAAAAAGAGATGTTTTATAGAAGTAACAAAAAAGTGTACAACATGTGTACACTTTTTTGTTCTGTTATAAAAACTATAACAGATTAGGAGATAAGAGTATTACAGCTCTACAATGGGTATTGTTCTTATATTACAAAATAGGACTCGTATATAAGAATACCAAAAAAATACAATTAAGGAAAGGGTTAATTTTAAAGACTTTTAAATGAAGTTACCACTATATATATAGTGGTTTGCTCAACTTTTCACAAACATGTCACAACTATTTCGTTCACTTTCTTAAAAAAGTAGTATTCTAAGTGTGTAAGCTGTTATATAAAAAATCTTAGTCCTGTACTAATCAAAAATGGAGGAGATTAGGATGACTCAAGTATTAGAAAATGTTAAAAACGCATGGGAAAACTTTAAAGGTGAAAAATGGAAAGCAGAGATTGATGTTCGCGATTTCATTTTAAATAATGTAAACGTTTTCGAAGGAGACGAATCTTTCTTAGCAGAAGCAACTGAAGCAACGAAACAACTTTGGGATCAAGTAATGGATTTAACAACAAAAGAACGTGAAAACGGTGGCGTTCTTGATATGGATACAAAAATTGTTTCTTCTATTACATCACATGACCCAGGATACTTAAATAAAGATATTGAAAAGGTAGTCGGTTTCCAAACTGATAAACCATTTAAACGTTCTTTACAACCATATGGTGGTATTCGTATGGCGGAGCAAGCTTGTGAATCTTATGGATACGAAATGGACAAAGAACTTAGTCGTATTTTTAGAGATTGGAGAAAAACTCATAACCAAGGTGTATTCGATGCCTATACACCAGAAATGAGAAATGCACGTAAATCAGGCGTTATTACTGGTCTTCCAGATGCATACGGTCGTGGACGCATTATCGGTGACTATCGACGCGTAGCATTATATGGTATTGATCATTTAATTGAAGCGAAAAAAGCTGATTTAAATTTAACTGGCGGTGTAATGAGCGAAGATACAATGCGTTTACGCGAAGAATTATCTGAGCAAATGCGTGCACTTCAAGAACTAAAACAAATGGCTGCTTCTCATGGTTTCGATATTTCTAAACCAGCAACAAATGCACAAGAAGCGTTCCAATGGTTATACTTCGCATATCTTGCGGCGATTAAAGAGCAAAACGGAGCTGCAATGAGTCTTGGACGTACTTCTACATTCTTAGATATTTACATTGAAAGAGATTTAGCAAATGGTACTTTAACAGAAGAAGAAGTACAAGAAATTGTAGATCACTTCATTATGAAATTACGTCTTGTGAAATTCGCAAGAACACCTGATTATAATGAATTATTCTCTGGTGACCCAACTTGGGTAACTGAATCTATCGGTGGTATTGCATTAGATGGTCGTCCATTAGTAACAAAGAACTCATTCCGTTTCTTGCATACATTAGATAATTTAGGACCAGCTCCAGAACCGAATTTAACAGTTCTTTGGTCTAAACAATTACCAGAGAACTTTAAAAACTACTGTGCGAAAATGTCCATCAAAACATCAGCAATTCAATATGAAAATGATGACATTATGCGTGCTGATTACGGCGATGATTACGGAATTGCTTGTTGTGTATCTGCAATGAGAATCGGTAAGCAAATGCAGTTCTTCGGAGCTCGTGCAAACTTAGCGAAAGCATTATTATATGCGATTAACGGTGGTAAAGATGAAAAATCAAAAGCACAAGTTGGTCCTGAGTACGCACCAATTACTTCTGAAGTATTAAATTACGAAGAAGTTATGCATAAGTTTGATATGACAATGGAATGGTTAGCGGGTCTATATTTAAACACACTAAATGTTATCCATTACATGCATGATAAATATAGCTATGAACGTATTGAAATGGCACTTCATGATACGAATGTTCTTCGTACAATGGCAACAGGTATCGCGGGTCTATCTGTAGTAGCAGACTCATTAAGTGCAATTAAATACGCACAAGTAAAACCAATCCGTGATGAAAACGGTATTGCAGTGGACTTCGAAATTGAAGGAGACTTCCCTAAATACGGTAACAATGATGATCGTGTAGATGAAATCGCTGTAAATCTCGTGAAAACATTTATGAATAAACTTCGTAAACATAAAACATATCGTAATTCCGTTCATACAATGTCAATTTTAACTATTACATCTAACGTTGTATACGGTAAGAAAACTGGTAACACTCCAGATGGACGCCGTACTGGAGAACCATTTGCACCAGGTGCAAATCCAATGCACGGACGTGATACAAAAGGTGCATTAGCTTCATTATTATCTGTAGCTAAATTACCATATGAAGATGCACAAGATGGTATTTCTAATACATTCTCTATTATTCCAAAAGCACTTGGTAAAGAAGATGATGTACAAGTACGTAACTTAGTATCTATGCTTGATGGCTATGCAGTAAAAGAAGGCCATCACTTAAATATTAACGTATTTAATCGTGAAACATTAATGGATGCAATGGAACATCCTGAGAAATATCCACAATTAACAATTCGCGTATCTGGTTACGCTGTAAACTTTATTAAATTAACTCGTGAACAACAAATTGATGTAATTAACCGTACAATGCATGAAAGCATGTAAATGAAAAAAGTGTCCCTTCGCTCTTAATATATAGCGAAGGGAGGCTGTTTCAATAAAGGAGGAAGTAACATGGTAAAAGGAAGAATACATTCTGTAGAGTCTTGTGGTACTGTTGATGGCCCAGGGATTCGTTATGTCATATTTACACAAGGGTGTTTATTACGTTGTCAATATTGTCATAATGCTGATACTTGGGAAATCGGTAAAGGTAAAGAAATAACAGTTGAAGAAGTGATGCAGGATGTGACATGTTACCTTCCATTTATTGAAGCCTCCGGAGGCGGTATAACAGTTAGCGGTGGAGAGCCATTATTACAGCTAGACTTTTTAATTGAGTTGTTTAAAAAGTGTAAAGAGGCTGGTATCCATACAACAATCGACTCTTCGGGTGGTTGTTATTCTGAGGAACCAGAATTCCAAAGTAAGCTAGATATTTTAATGGATTATACAGATTTAGTTTTATTGGATTTGAAACATATCGATTCCAAAAAGCATCGTAAATTAACAGGGAAACCAAATGAACATATTTTACAATTCGCTCGTTATTTATCGAATAAGGATAAACCGATTTGGGTACGACACGTATTAGTTCCTGGTGTTACGGATAATGAAGAGGATCTACAAAAACTATCTAGCTTTATTCAAAGTCTGTCTAATGTTCAAAAAGTTGAAGTGTTACCATATCACAAGCTTGGTGTATATAAATGGGAGGCGCTTGGACATAAGTATCCACTCGCAAATGTAGAACCACCTACTGAGAAAAATGTAGAACATGCTAAACATATTTTACAAGCGGTCTAATCCAAATATTGGATTAGGCTTTTTGCTTTCTTTACAATAAAATCTAGAGTATATATTGATAAAAGAGTATACTGAAAGTAGAATATCCATAATTTTGTACGGAATAAGTGGAGAAATTTACATAATTGTAAAGGGAAATCAAAATAGTAAAAAGAATTAAGAAGTAAAAGAGTGAGTATCATGGAATAGAGAACATTTGTAAGTTATTGCGAAAGCTCTTATAGGAAAGTATAATGTAAAGATATGAGCACAGATAGGATTAAGGGGTCAATCTTATATGCTTTGCATATCCACGACAGGTACATAGCTGAAAAGGGAATTATTAGAATCTGTTTATGTAATTTTTAAGGAAAATGTTTTTCCTATTGTCGTATATGCAATATGGAGAAACAAAAAGCTAGGAGTGGATTTGTTTGATAAAAAACCCCAAGGTTTTAATATTAACTGCACATTACGGTAATGGTCATGTGCAAGTAGCAAAAACATTAGAACAAACATTTCGCCAAAAAGGAATTGAAGATGTTATTGTATGCGACTTGTTTGGAGAATCACATCCATTTATAACTGACATTACAAAATATTTATATTTAAAAAGTTATACAATAGGAAAAGAATTATATCGTTTGTTTTATTACGGGGTAGAAAAAATTTATGATAAGAAAATAGCATCTTGGTATGCGAACTTTGGAAGAAAACGTTTGAAAACACTGTTACAGGTGGAGAAACCAGATATTGTAATTAATACATTTCCAATTATCGCTGTACCAGAATTGAAGAAACAAACAGGAATTTCAATTCCTGTCTATAACGTATTAACTGATTTTTGCGTGCACAAAATATGGATTCATCGAGAAGTAGATCGTTATTTTGTTGCAACGGATCACGTGAAAGAATTGATGGTTGATATCGGTGTACCTGCGGAACAAATTGTTGAAACAGGAATTCCAATTCGGAGTAGTTTTGAGTTAAAGGTAAATCCAGACATCATATATAATAAATATCAGTTATGTAAGAATAAAAAGATTTTACTAATTGTAGCAGGTGCTCATGGGGTATTAGGAAATGTAAAAGAACTATGCCAATCATTTATGTCAGTGCCTAATTTACAAGTAGTTGTCGTTTGTGGGAAAAATGAAGCTTTAAAACAGGATTTATTAAGTTTACAGAATCAAAATTCCGATGCATTAAAAGTGTTTGGGTATGTTGAAAATATTGATGAATTATTCCGAGTTACTTCGTGTATGATTACGAAGCCAGGCGGAATAACATTAAGTGAAGCAGCAGCGTTGCAAGTACCTGTCATTTTATATAAACCTGTTCCAGGACAAGAAAATGAAAATGCGATGTACTTTGAAAAAAAAGGAGCAGCAGTTGTCATTCGCGATGATAGTGAGGTTTTTGCAAAAACAGAGGCATTATTACAAGATGATGTGAAGCTTCTTCAAATGAAAGAAGCAATGAAAAGCATCTATCTTCCAGAGCCAGCTGGTCATATTGTAGATGCAATTTTGGCAGAAAATCATGCAGAACCGCGGCATATACCTATTAAATCACCTGCTCTTGCACAATCTTTTACTTAATATGAAACCCTCTTTGTATATGTAAAGAGGGTTCTTTATTATTTTCAAAGAAAATTCAGCTAGTTATCCACAAAAGGATTGCGCTTTCATTAAACAGTAAAGTCGGAATATTAACAACTATATCCACATTGTCCACAATTTTTAGAAAAATATCCACAATTAAAACAGCTGATATATACTTTAATATAGAAAAATATTAAATGTTTTTGAAAATTACTAACAATTTCGTTGGTTTTGTGGATAAAGTTGTCCACAGCAAAAAGGACCCTTATGTATAAGGGTCCTTTTTGCTTACTTCTATCAGTCGAGAAAATTATGTAATGAAAATGAATAATTAGGGGGGAAACTTCTAATTATTCATTTTCACTTTAAATGCTTTTCGAGCGATATCCTGCTGCACGATCTGCTTTTTGAAATTCTCGTTGATAGAGAACTTCTTGTGTACTAGATAATGTATTTTTTGCTTTATCACGTTTCTTTTTATCCATTACAAATCACCTCGTGTCTTAAAGTTACTATTTATCGTTTCCAAAGACATGAGGGGATATACGCATATGGAAAATGTTAATGATTGATTATCATTTCAGAAAATTTAGATTATGCTTCTTTTAATTGATGAGCATCTTGGAAGGTTGTATCTCGCATTGTAGCAAGTGTGTATTGATCTTTTGGAATTTCATATAAGTTATATACTTCTTCGTTTGCGTTAATTTCATCATATACGGCTTTTCTTGTTTCGTTTGCTAGATTTACATATTGCAGTTTTTCTGCAGCTTTAATAGAACGAATATTTATTTTACGAATACGCATGAAGATTGTTTCAATATCTAATTCATAGAAAAGTTCACTAAAAAATGAATCTTTTGCTAATTTATTATAGCCTTTTCCATGATATGGTTTGCCGAGCCATGTCCCGAGAAACCCAGCTTTTTCTTGCACATCAAATAAAGTAATTGTTCCGATGGGGTTACCCCATTCATCTAAAATTGTGCGTGAAATTAATTCACCACGCTCTTCAGCTTCAATTGTTTGTTTCGTTAAGAATAAATATTCTTCATAAGAATAAGCCTTTTGACGCACAAAAGGGAAGACAGCTGGATCCACCATTAACTCGTATAGAACGTGGCTGTCGTGTAAGTCGCGTTTTTTCAACATACTAACTCCTCCTCACACGAGGGTAGCATGACGAAAAAACACCCCACCCTCGAAATTTTTATATCAATCTTTAAAAAATTTCGGGGTGGGAATCGAACCCACTAGAACCAGTTTCTAACGCTGGTGGCGCACCATTTGCCTTCCCCATTCATCAATTTGAAAATGATAATCACGACACAAATTGATTATGGTTTCATTCAGTTTATAATCGTATAATACTTTATCTAGTCAAAAAAATAAACTAGTTTTTTTTATTTTTTTTGTAAATTATTTTTCCATCAATCATAGTTAGTACAGGCTTGGCTAAATAATGAAAAGGATGATGAGTCCATAACACGAGATCGGCGTCTTTTCCAACCTCGATACTTCCAATTCTATCCTCTAAACGCAAATTTCGCGCTGGGAATATGGTGATTCCTTCTAGTGCTGTTTTCTCATCTAACCCTTCTCTTACTGCAACAGCAGCACAAATATTTAAATATTGAATGGGTGTATAAGGATGGTCTGTCGTTATAGAAACTTCCACACCATTTTTGGATAATATATGGTAAGTATCCCATGTCTTGTTTTTTAGTTCGATTTTAGAACGGCGTGTCAGAGTGGGACCAACTGAAACCTTCAAATTGTGTTTCGAAAGCTCTTCAACAAGAAAGTGTCCTTCTGTACAATGTTCAATACGTAGATCGAGGTTGAATTCCGTTGCAAAGCGTAGCGCAGAACTAATATCATCTGCTCGGTGAGCGTGGATACGTACGGGTATTTCACGACGTAATGCTTTTAAAATAGGAAGCATTCGAAAATCAGCTTCGTGCCCGTAGTGTTGTGCTTCATAGAATGATTCCCGTAGTAACCCCATAATCCCCATACGTGTTATGGATTCTTTCGTTCCATTACTATGGACCTTTTTAGGATTTTCTCCAAAGGCAATCTTTAAACCAGCAGGTTCTTGAATAATCATATGATCAATACAAGTTCCAGCTGTTTTTATTACACAAGTAGTACCCCCGATAATATTTTGACTACCAGGCATAACGTGAACGGTTGTAATTCCATTTTGCACAGCGTCTTGAAAGGCAATATCGAAAGGGTGGATACCATCTAAAGAACGAATATGTGGTGTTGAAACTTCAGATGTTTCATTGGCATCATTTCCAGCCCAACCAGTACCTTCATCATAGAGACCAAGGTGAGTATGGACATCAATAAAGCCAGGTAAGAGATGGAGTGCCCGTGCATCTATAACGGTCATATCTTGAGTAGGTTGAATAAAAGGTTTGACCTCGGTAATTCGCTCTTCTGTAACGAGTACATCGCCTTGAAACTTTGGAGATGTAATAGGGTATACAATGGCTTGTTTGAGCAATATTTTCATAGGTACCTCATTTCTGTTACTTTATAATGCTAATGGAAGTTAAGGGAAAGTAACTGAAAGGTTATTTGTATGGTAATGCTTCGGATCCTAGAAAATGAAAGTTTTAAAAGGGCCCATGTAAAATTTTGTTTTAGAAGTACTACATTGTATGCGAAAGTATATTTTGTAATGCATGGTCTATTGCCGGAAATGTGTATTGGTATCCATGTTTAATTGCTTTACTAGGTAATACATGTTGCCCTTCTAGTACAAGTATGCTCATCTCACCTAATAAGGCGTGAAGCATAAATGAAGGGACAGGCAGCCAATGTGGTTTTCTCGTTGCGACAGCGATGGTTTTTCCAAATTCCTTCATTCTTATAGGTGTTGGTGCTGTCATATTAAGAGGGCCATCAATTTCTTTTTTGTGTATGATGAAATCCATCATACGAACGACATCGTCTATATGAATCCATGATAACCATTGCTTCCCAGAACCAATGGTGCCGCCGATATAGAATTGATAGGGAAGTAACATCTTTGGCAAGGCTCCGCCATCTGCACCTAATACAACGCCAAATCTTGTGTAAATTGTTCTTATTCCGAGAGAACATGCTTTAGCTGCTTCTTGCTCCCATAAAAATACTGTTTCTGCTAAAAAATCATTTCCGGGAGTTTCTTGTTGCTCAGTAAAAGACTCTATTTCAGATGTTCCGTAGTATCCAATAGCACTTGCATTAATAAATGTATGTGGTTTTGTTTCCATTACTTGTAGTTGTTGAATAAGTCCTTTTGTTGTTTGAATTCTACTGTTTAATATTGTTTCTTTTTGTTTTTTTGTCCATCTACTATTGATAGATTCTCCAGCTAGATTAATGACTACATCGATAGAGGAGAGTGGAAAGGTAGATAAATCTGGTGTCCAGTGTACGTATTGAAGGTTATGGTTTGAGGTTCTAGTAGTTTTCTTTCGAGTAAGAATGTAGACCATATATCCTTTTTGAATAAAAAAAGTAGAGAGGTATTTACCAATAAAACCAGTGCCACCAGAAATTGCGATTTTCATAATCATTTCCTCCTCATTATATATATTCTTGAAAAGAAAAAATGTTCCTCGACTATGTTAAAATAATAGGGAGGTGAGAGTATGGCTGTCATTACAAAAATAGAAGTACAAAAGCGATCGAAAGAACGATTTAATATTTATATTGATAAAGGCCAAGGTGAAGAGTACGGGTTTAGTGTGGATCAAGTAATCTTAATGAAACATGGATTACAAAAAGGCTTAGAAATTGATGAAATAGAGTTAGGAAATATTTTGTACAATGAAGAGGTACAAAAAGCATATTTACAAGCAATCTCCTATTTATCCTATCAAATGAGAACAAAACAAGAAATAGAAGATTTTTTACGAAAAAAAGAAGTGGGACAGGCCATCATCTCTGAAGTCGTTTCGAAATTATTACATGACCGATATATTAATGATAAAGAGTACGCGGTTTTATATACGCGAACGCAAAGTAATGTGAATCGAAAAGGTCCAACTGTTATTAAAAGAGAGTTGTTAAATAAAGGTGTTCAGGATTTAATTATTATGCATAGTTTACAAGAATATCCGAAGGAAAAGCAAATTGAGAATGCCTTGTTTCTCATAGAAAAGAAAAAAAAATCTTATCAAAAGCATTCTTTTTTACAAATGAAGCTAAAGTTGGATGAGATGCTTGTTCGAAAAGGGTATTCTAGAGAAGTAATTCAAATTTGTTTGGAAGAATTGAAAGACGAAAGAGATGACGAAAAGCAACAAGAAGCGTTACACTATCATGGGAATAAGTATTATGAGAAATATAAGAAGTATGATGGATGGACATTTGAAAACAAGATGAAACAAGCGTTATATCGAAAAGGATTCTCTATTGATGAGATAGAGATATTTTTACAAATGAAACGTGAAGAGGGATGAGGGGAATAATGAGATGAATATGCCAAAACGCTACAGTGAAATGACACCACATGAGCTTAGAGAAGAAATTGGGGATTTGAAGGAGCAAGCAATAAAGGCTGAACAGCTTGGAATTGTAAATGAGTTCGATGTATTAATGAGAAAGATGGCAATGGCTCGCGCTTATATGACTGATATAAACAAATTCCATATTGGTGAAACATATGAATTAATAGAAGAACCTGGTATATTATTTAAAATTACTTACTTCAATGGGGTATTCGCTTGGGGTTATAAACAAAATGATAATGAAGAGATTGGAATACCAATTTCCTTATTGCAAGAAAAATAAAAACCAGAGAGCAAATATCTCTCTGGTTTTCATCTTTGGTAGGCGTTAAAGGAGATAGGAGATTCTAAAATTGGCGTTTTTTACATTCGTTGGCCAATATAATGAGAGACTGGGTTTGCTGCGTCTGTCCGTTAACTTGCGCTTTCGCATGTTTCGGACGAGTCCACGTATGGTTAAATAATTCAGAACGACTATCTAAACGATCACGGTAGCTCATCTTTATCACCTCGTGTAGGAAGTTAATTTTTTAGGTTGTAACTGTATTACTCTTCCTGCTGATTTGCAGCACGCATACGTTCTTGTGGGTGCGTGTTAATTGTGCCGTTAGGTCGCTTCGAAGCGAAGCGTGATTTCGCTTTCGGCTGACCGTCGATTTTGCTGTTGTTTTTTGACTCAGACCAAAATTCGGCTTGTTTACCCATTGCGAACGCCCTCCTCATCATCAGTTGATACCTCTTTAAGAAGTATCACTTATAGAATGTGCAAAACAGAAGAAACTATCCTTTAGAAATGAAGGGATAAATAGGGAAAAGGAGATTAGAACATGAATGATATTTATGAAGCATTAACGAAAGAATTATTAGATAAGAATGACAAGCTTTCTTACGGACAAGCACGTGCGTGGGTTGAATTACTTTGGGAAGATTTTCAAACAACTTATGCAAAATCAGGGCGTTATCAAGGTGAGGAAATGACTGAGCAAGTGGTACGATCATGGATTAATAATCATGGTGTACGCCTTCATGAAATGCGTACAAATAATCCGAAGTATAGCCATTTAATTAATCAAGAAGATCATTTGAAACATTAAAAAAAGCGACTTAAGTCGCTTTTTTTAATGTGGAAGTAATTCCAGCTTTTTTCGAAGTTTTTCTTCACTAAAAATCCATCCTGTATAGGAACTAATAATATTTAAATTATGGTCGAGCTGAACAATCGCGACAAATGGATAATAATCTTTACTGCGATACCGTAAATCAATGAATCGTACTTCATAATAATGATCATGATCAAAAATATCCCAGCGATATACAGGAGAGAAAGATAGGAAGGCCGAGATGTTTTCATCTTGTTTAGCTGCTCGCATAATATCATTTTCTGGGAACGGTACCCGATCGAATTTGTCATATATCATGATGTTACCACGGTGCCATCTCGCAACGTAGTAATAATCAGCTGTAACGACTGCTAAATGATAATGATAAAATCGGTAAGAAGGAGAAATGATAATCTTTTCGACATTTTTGAAACGTTTGTGTACAACGCTTCTTATATTTCGGTGCATCATAACCCGTCCGATATAGTAAATAATCATTAATATATATGCTGCTAAGGCTGTGTATCCTTTATGAGAACCGACGAGCATGCAAGCAATTGCAAGTATATGGATAAAGAAAATTACGGTATCAAATGTATTAATCACGCCGAGTGCGACCCATTTTTTTGTGAAGGGCCGTAATGCTTGTGTACCATAGGCGTTAAAAATATCGACAAAGACGTGAAGGAAGACTGCAATAAATGACCAAAGTAGTAGATGAAGATATGGAGCGTCTGAAAAGAAGGCGAAAGAGATGCCACTTATAAGAAATGACCAAAGAATTACCGCGGGAATGGAATGAGTAACTCCGCGATGATTTCTTATATATTTAGCGTTATTACGCAATTTTAAAACTGTGTCAATGTCAGGAATGTTGGAACCAGCAATTGTAGCAAGCATAACAGCTTGTGGGCCAATATCACTTTGTGCTATGGCTGGATCTAATGTTGCTAAGCTACCTAAAGTGATACCCATAACAAGGTGAGTGGCTGTGTCCATAAAAATCCACCTCCGTTTTTTATTAATGTAACTCTTTTTATTCGATACCTCAAGTCCTTTGCCTTCAATTTCCTATGTCATCTTACTTAAATTTTTTCCTAAAATCTTTATAATAGTACTTATATGCAAAAAAATGAGGGGGATCAAGTTTGACACTTGAAATACTAAAAAAATTTAATATAGAGCAGTTTCAAAATGATTTAATTGGTTGGTTTGAAGAGGAGCAGCGCGACTTACCATGGAGAAAAAATAAAGATCCATACCGCGTTTGGGTTTCTGAGATTATGTTACAGCAAACAAGAGTAGAAGCCGTAAAACCATATTACGCAAATTTTATGGGGAAGTTTCCTACACTTGAAGCGTTAGCGAACGCAGATGATGAAGAAGTATTAAAAGCATGGGAAGGTTTAGGATATTATTCTAGAGCACGTAATTTACATGCGGCAGTAAAAGAGGTAAAAGAAGTATACGGCGGGGTTGTACCAAGTGATGTAAAGAAAATTGAAAAGTTAAAAGGAGTCGGACCATATACAAAAGGTGCTATTTTAAGTATTGCATATGGTATACCAGAGCCGGCAGTTGATGGAAATGTTATGCGTGTATTATCTCGCATTTTATCAGTATGGGATGATATTGCAAAACCGAAGACTCGAAAAGTTTTTGAAGAGATTGTGCGTGAAATTATTTCAGTAGA
The DNA here is from genome assembly GCF_002558005.1 of Bacillus sp. AFS012607. Taxonomy (NCBI): domain Bacteria; kingdom Bacillati; phylum Bacillota; class Bacilli; order Caryophanales; family Bacillaceae; genus Bacillus; species Bacillus sp. AFS012607. The sequence goes on along the minus strand of NZ_NTVM01000009.1, from coordinate 17,573 downwards.
AAACCCATCTTATTTTAATCAGGGATTGATGGAATTAGGTGCACTGATTTGTATTCCTAAAAATCCATCGTGCTTACTTTGTCCTGTACGTGAGCATTGCAGAGGATATGCTGAAGGTGTTCAAAAAGAATTACCAGTAAAAAGTAAAGCGAAAGCTCCTAAAATGGTACCTATTGTTGCAGGAGTACTTCAAACTGAAGACGGTCGTTACGTTATTAATAAACGTCCAAGTACAGGTTTGTTAGCTAATATGTGGGAGTTTCCTAATGCTGAACTTGGAGAAGGTATTCGAAATCAGAAGGAACAGCTTATAGATTATATGAAAGAAAAATTTGAACTCGCGGTTTCTATTGATGAATATGCAATGAATGTACAACATACGTTTACACATCGTACTTGGGATATATTTGTATTTTATGGAAAGGTAACTGGCAATATTGTTGATACAGATACATTGAAATTTGTATCGAAAGAAGCATTTGAGCAATTACCTTTTTCGAAATCGCATCGTACTATTTACGAAAATTGCGTGGAGAAAATTACAATACAATAAATAAAAAAGTGTTCCCAATCTAGGGAACACTTTTTTAGTCGTAAGAAATTTTTGTCCCATGAGTCCAACTAGCTTCACCTTCTTGTAAGCCGCCTCTTGATTCAATTTCTACTACAATTTCTTTGTAAATACTTTGACCTTCTGCATTTAAATAAGGCAGAATCTGTTGTAGTGAGTGATGAAAATAAGCTAATTCATCTTCTTTCCATTCATGTTTTGAAACCATTGTTAGTTCAGTCATATCGCGTCCTATATACATATTTCCACCTCCATTTCTTATAGTTTGAATAAGTAACAAAAGATATATGCGGAAATTATTCAAAATAAAATTACGGATAGCCTCTAAGTGAATTGGTTACATTATTGGTTGTGGAGGTGAGAAAGATGAGTAAAAAACAACAAGGTTATAACAAGGCAACTTCTGGTGCTAGCATTCAAAGTACAAATGCTAGTTATGGTACAGAGTTTGCGACTGAAACAAATGTACAAGCAGTAAAACAAGCAAACGCACAATCAGAAGCAAAGAAAGCACAAGCTTCTGGTGCACAAAGTGCAAACGCTAGCTATGGTACAGAATTTGCAACTGAAACAGACGTGCATGCTGTGAAAAAACAAAATGCTAAGTCAGCTGCAAAACAATCACAATCTTCTAGTTCAAACGAGTAATGAAAGAAAAACACTTCTCCAATTCGAGAGAAGTGTTTTCTTTGTGTGTGGATCTTTGTAATGAAAAGAAAATGAACGACATAACTTCTAATAAGTCAACAAATGTAGTCAAAGGAAAAGGAAGTTAACAATTAGAAATATGTAATTAGGAATAATAACTGATGAATAAGTCCAAAGGGGGTAAGTAATGAACGATTTTGATAAGTTGGTAGGGGAGCAATTAGAAACGATGGATGAGTTGTTAAAGTTACAAGCACATCTAGAGAAGTATCAACAAATTGAAATGAATGAAAAAGATATGTGCGATAAAAAGGAACTGCATTTTATCCGTCAGGAAATATATAGAACAGAAGTAGCGTTGAAGATGTTACATGAGAAATTTGAAGAACAAACAAATAGTGTAATCCAATCTTTTGCAACTGAAAAAATGATTTCAAATTTAGGATAAGATATATCATTGTCTCAGGTGAAAAGTCCTTCAAATAGAGAAGGGCTTTTTTTATTACATGTCCTCGTTTATCCCGCTATTTGCCGGGCAATAAGACCCCCACCTCAAAATTCAGCGAAAGCAAAGAAGTTAGGTGGGGGGCGGGCTGCCCGTAAAAGCCCGATTGGTGAGGGCTGATTAAAGTTTCACTTTATAAATAATACAATACAATCCTTGTTTCCTGAGAAGATTGGGGATTATTGTATTCAACGATAAACCTCCTGCATATTCAGTGTGGAAAATAGAGTGTTATCCCTTTAGTTTTAAAATTTTGACAAAAAAGTTATAATAGAAAAAAAGTGAATGCCGTTCAAAGGGCATTTGCAGTTGAAAGAAGGGAGCATATATGGGATTTCCCAAAGAAGGAGAAAAAGTACAAATACATAGTTATAAACATAATGGCTCCATTCATAGAATGTGGGAAGAAACAACAATTTTAAAAGGGACACAGAGTCTTGTGATCGGAGCGAATGATCGTACAGTAGTTACAGAATCAGATGGTCGAACATGGATTACGCGCGAACCAGCAATTTGTTATTTTCATGCTAACTATTGGTTTAATGTGATTGGGATGCTTAGGGAGGATGGCGTATATTATTATTGCAATTTAAGCTCACCTTTTGCGTATGATTCTGAAGCATTAAAGTATATTGATTATGATTTAGATATTAAAGTGTATCCAGATATGACATATACGCTTCTAGATGAAGATGAGTATGAAAAACATAGTCAAATTATGCAGTATCCACCTGTTATAGATACAATTTTAAAACGAAATGTAGCACATTTAACACAGTGGATTCATCAAAGAAAAGGTCCATTCGCACCAGATTTCGTAGATATGTGGTATGAACGATATTTAATGTACAGAAATTAAAACAAACCTGCAGGGAATTTCCCGGCAGGTTTGTCCTATTAGAGGGGGGATTATGTGCAGGGCATAAAAAGATATTTACAATTTGTTAAACCATATCGATGGCTTATTGCTATTACAATTATTATTGGACTAGTTAAGTTCGGTATTCCACTTATTATGCCGTGGTTATTAAAGTATATTATCGATGATGTAATTCAAGGGGCGGGTTCACTTCAAGATAAAACATCTCAATTAATAACAGCGATTGGAATTGCTTTTTTTATTTTTGCGGTATTAAGACCACCGATTGAATATTATCGTCAATATTTCGCGCAACGTATCGCAAATACAATACTGTATGATTTGCGGAAGCATATTTTCGGTCACTTACAAAAGTTAAGCTTACGTTATTATTCGAATACGAAAACAGGGGAGATTATTTCACGGGTCATCCATGATGTAGAACAAACGAAAGATTTTGTAATTACAGGTTTGATGAACGTCTGGTTAGATACTGCAACAATTGCTATCGCTATCATTGTTATGTTTTCTATGAATATAAAATTAACATTTGTTGCGTTATTGATTTTACCTATTTATGTAATAGCAGTGAAATATTTTTTCGGACGTCTTCGGAAATTGACGAAAGAGCGTTCACAAGCGTTAGCGACGATGCAAGGGTATTTGCATGAACGTATTCAAGGAATGCAAGTGACACGTAGCTTTGCGTTAGAAGAGTATGAGGGGAAGCAGTTTGAAAAAAGAAATAATGAATTTTTAACGAAAGCATTAAACCATACAAGTTGGACGGCGAGAACATTTTCGGCAGTAAATACGTTAACCGATTTAGGTCCGTTACTTGTGATTGGTTTTGCAGCATATGAAGTAATTCAGGGGCAGTTAACGCTAGGGACGATGGTAGCCTTTGTTGGATATATGGATAGTTTATATAGTCCGCTTCGCCGCCTTGTTAATTCATCTACAACATTGACACAATCTTTTGCATCGATGGATCGTGTGTTTGAACTGTTAGATGAAAAATACGATATTGTTAATGTGCCAAATGCGATACAAACGGAAAAATTAAATGGAGAAATTGTATTTGATAATGTTTCTTTTCGTTATAATGCAGATGAAAAAGAGATATTACACAACTTGTCATTAACTATGCAGTCTGGAGAGAAAGTAGCGCTTGTAGGAGCGAGTGGAGGAGGGAAGTCATCTCTTGCTAGTTTGATCCCGCGTTTCTATGATGTTTCTGAAGGCACGGTTTATGTAGATGGCATAGATGTAAGGAAGTATAATATGAGAAATTTACGTAGTAATATTGGAATTGTACTGCAAGATAATTTATTGTTTAGCGATACAATTGAAGCTAATATTTTATATGGAAATCCGAAAGCTACAGAGAAAGAAGTGATTGCAGCTGCCAAAGCTGCGCAAATTCATGATTTTATTATAGATTTACCAGATGGTTATAATACTGTCGTTGGAGAACGTGGTGTGAAGCTATCGGGTGGGCAAAGGCAACGCGTGGCAATTGCACGCGTATTTCTAAAGAATCCGTCGGTACTTATATTGGATGAAGCAACTTCGGCTTTAGATTTAGAAAATGAAAGGTATATTCAAGAGGCGCTTCAGACGTTAGCTGCTGACCGGACAACGATTATAATTGCACATCGATTAGCGACAATTACGCATGTTGATACGATCATTTATATTGAAGACGGTCAGATTAAAGAAACCGGTTCTCATGAAGAGTTAATGCGAAAAAGAGGATTTTATTATAATTTATATCAACTTCAACATATAACAGAAACAGCTCCTTTAGCATAAAAGGAGCTGCTTTTTTATTCGTCTTCTTTTTTATCATCGATTTGGAGTTCTTTTTCTGGTTTATGGTATGTGTAGAAGCTATCTACAAGTAAATCTAAATGCTCTACTTCTTCACTATAGTTAATGATGGAAGAAATAAGAGGGAAGAGATGTAACCATGTTTTATATGCTTCTTCATCGTCCTTGTTTTGATATTCCATAAAGATATCAATTAATTCTTGTTTACCTGTTTCAACTTCATCAAGCATTTCAACTGATTGTTGTTTTTTTGCTTTACCAATGAATTTTAATAAAACTTGTTCATGATAATGCGTTAATGAATCAAGTTCGTTTTGGATAGATTCCTGAAATTCTTCCGGCATGTAGCGTAGTTCATTTTCAGTACGGTGTAATGATTTTAACGTACTTAAAGCACGGCTTGTTGTCGCTAACATTTGTCTGAATAAAACGAGCTTACGAATTTTTGCGAACTTTACTTTTTTCGTGTAGCTTCTTTCTTCTTTATACAGCAAATAGTAATGATTTAGTTTGATCATTTTTTCTTTCATACGATCAATATCAGTTTTTAGCGTTGTAAAATCAGAAGCCTGCCTGCTATTCATTCGAATCCATTTTACAATTTCTTCTGTATTATCAACGATACGATGATAAAGTTTTGTTTCATATTTCGGCGGCATAAATACTAAATTTACAAGTGAAGCTGCAATAATACCAATCATAATTGTCGCAAATCGAAGTAAGGCAAAACTAAAGAAGTCTTCGCCTTGATACTCCATAATGGCGATAACTGTTACTAAAGCAATTGATATTGTGTTTTCTAATCGTAATTGCAGTGTAAGAGCAATTACTAATATACATGTTAATCCAATAATAAAAGGATTATGTCCAAAAGCAGTAGCAAATGCGATAGCAAATATCGCACCGATTACATTTGCTTGAATCTGTTCAAGTGCGGTTAAATAAGAACGGTATACAGACGGTTGAACAGCAAAGATAGCTGAAATTCCCGCAAATACCGGACTCGGTAATTGAAGTAAAATACAAGCAAATAAAGCTAACGTGATGGCAATACCCGTTTTTAAAATGCGAGCACCAAGTTTCATACCCTTAATAAGATCCTTTCTCTTGTCATAATGAATGTACAACATGATACTATACATTCATTACAATATGTTAGCAAGTGATATTTTAGTGACGTTAAAAGAAATTAGTATTCATTTTATCCGGCTAATTGCGAACAGTAAGATTCCCGCCTCTAAATTCAGTAGCTGGATGCCGGTAAACGCTCAATTGCTGTAGGCTAATTAAAGTTTCACTTTATAATTTTTCCTAATTTCTTTTAAACATCAGTTTTTAGTAAAAAGACCTGCTGAATTTCAGCAGGTCTCAAATTGTTACTATAGATTACTATGAGAAGTGTACTTCGTCAATTTTTTCTTAATAATGAAAATTACTCATGTTACTCTGTTGAGATAGATGGATCTGCCTGTTCTTTTTTTGGGATAATTTCAAAAAACTGGTTCTGTATATCATCTAATAATGGGGTTAACAAAGCAACTTCCTCATATTGCTCATGCTCGTTTAGTACACGAATATAGTCTAGCAATAATTCAGTTACATCTTTCAAACCATTTTTACTAATTGATTGTAATGTAACATTTGCCCCTTTTGCAATTCTTCTTTTTAAGGCCTGTTCTGTTAAGCCTAAGTTTGAATCATGACGCAAATAAACAACACCGCCAGTCATGCCAGCGCAAATCCATGGACCAGGGTCACCTAAAACAAGCGCTCGCCCATTTGTCATATATTCAAAAGCAAAACCTTTAATATTGGAGTATGCACCTATATTTCCTTGCTCTTTTTCACGGAGTGGTTTTGTTATTCTACCTCCAATGATCATGTCTGCCCCAGAAAGGCGAATGCCAGCACGAGCATCAGCGTTCCCTTGCACGTATAGTGCCCCTTTTTGTGCCCCATATCCAAATCCTTTTCCGACAGAACCGTTATAATATACTCCGTCTTTTCCTTTTGATTTCGTTATATAAATACCACCACCAAAGGAAGTTTTACCAATGCCATCTTGTGCGCCGCCATTTACGTGTATAAATAAATTTTCACTATTGTAAGCACCTAACCCATTTCCAGGGATAGAACCATTCGTATACTTTAATGTAAGTGGTTCAAGTTGAGTAGCTTCATATAGTTTACTGCGAACGCGATAACATGATTCTAGACCGCCCATAACGCGTTGCTCTACACCAACGCCTACTAATTCTTTTGAGTCAGCGGAATGAACTGTTTTAAATTGTTTTTCTGGTACGTCTTTTGTTGTTGTAACAGATGGATGTTCTATTATTTGTAGTAAATTACATAAGTTTAATAAATTTTCGCCCCGAACTTGCTCTAATAAATCAGAACGCCCGACAATTGCTTGTAAATTTGTATACCCAAGCTGTCCTGTTAATCGTTTTAGTTCTACACCGAAAGAGGTGAATAAATTTAGCAGGCCAGCAACTGCGCTTTCTAATTCGCGTGGGACGAAGCGGCGTAATCCATGTTCTTTTGCCTGTGCTTCAGACTCAATTTGTGTCGCAATTCCAACATGGCAAGTATCTAGATGGCACCCACGGCAAGTAGTACAGCCGATTGCAATCATTGACAGTGTGCCAAATCCAATACGGTTTGCTCCGAGGAGCATGATTTTCAAGGCATCATTTACACTTCGAATACCACCATCTGCCCAAATCTCTACTTTATGTCTCATGCTCGCTTCTAATAAAGCGTTGTGAGCGGCTTTAACACCAATTTCTACAGGAAGACCTACATGTTGCAAGGCGTGAATACGTGCAGCACCTGTTCCACCATCGAATCCGCTAATGTTAATAAAATCAGCACCAGCTTTGGCGATACCGACAGCAATTGTTCCGATATTAGGAACAACAGGGACTTTCACGGCTACTTTGGCAAGTTGATTAGCTGTTTTAATTTCCGTAATCATTTGAGCTAAATCTTCAATTGAATAAATATCATGGTTGTTAGAAGGTGAAATTAAATCTGAGCCGATTGTCGCATTACGTGCTTCAGCGATTTTGGCTGTCACTTTTGAACCAGGTAAATGCCCACCTTCACCAGGCTTTGCGCCTTGACCGATTTTGATTTCAATTAAATTCGATGAGTTTAGTAGTTCGGCATTTACTCCAAATCGCCCAGATGCCACTTGTTGTCCGCGTGTATGTGGGTATTTCCCGATCATATCTTTAATTTCGCCGCCTTCACCGTTCAAGCTAATCATATTTAGCTGATCGGCCGCTTCTGCATATGCGCGAAAGGCAATTTCGTTTTGAGAACCAAATGACATAGAACTAATAATAAATGGTAAATTATGATTTTGAATGCCGATAGATACTTCTTCAGTTGGAACGACATGTTTTGTTTGTTTCGTTTGAACAAGGTGTCTGATTGCGATTGGATTATTCTCTTCTAGTTCACTTAACTTGTCACGGTAGTCATCATAAGGATTTCCTTTTGCAACATCGCCGATTGCTTTCCAAATTCGCGGGAATATATGAAATGATTTTCGCATTCTAATTTTAGGATTGTTATAATCCTCTGCTCGTATTTTTGCATCTTCAGCAAGTGATTCAAGTGAAAAAGCTAAATCATTTGAACCGAAGAAATTTGTGATTTGTAATATATTTGCAATTTCCTCATGTAACCCAATAGATGAATAGAGACGTCCGTAACCACGTAACTCATGAATTCCAATTGTTGAAATGACTTTTTCTAATCCTTTATTAAGTGCATTATACAGATTCGTAATTGGTGTTTTTGTTCCATCACTTACAGTCGCGAATAATAAATATGGATTAATACTATCTGCTCCTAATCCATATAGCGTGACAATGTCATGTAAGGAGCGAAGGGCACCAGAACGTATAACGAGAGAACAATTGCGGCGTAATTTATTTTCACTTAATTCTTGATGTACTTTCGCGGTAACTAAATGTGGATCAATCCACAAGCGTTCATTTAGATGGGCTTTTGCGTCATCTAATACTAGTAGGGAAGCACCATTGTTAACAGCAGCTATCGCTTCAGAACTAATGCGGCTTAATGCACATTGCAGGGTTTCTGACGAGCTGAATGTAGCAGAGATTGTGGCAATAGAGTTATGAGTCCTAAATAACGCTGTGAGTTGTTCGTACGTAATTGTGTGTAATTCCTCTGCAATAGGTTGTGCCACGCTGCCTTCTAAAATAATTGGTGAAAGCATTTCAACTACAAATGGCCGTTTTGCGCCGCTTAATAAACTTGGACGCTCTCCAAGTACAGTACGTGTAGAGAAGTGTTCAATTTCACGGTCACGGTCAATTGCTGGGTTTGTAACAACAGCTACACTTTCTTTAATAAAGTCAGCGATATTTCGTCTATCAGTATCAAGTGCGGCAAGTGGTGAGTCATGCCCAAGTGAGCGTATTGGTTCAACACCTTTTGTTGCCATCTGTTCAAGAAGCTGAATATGTTCTCGGTCCCATCCGAAAGCGACGTATTGTTTCGTTTCAACTTGAACAAAATCACATAGCCCTTGGATTTTTTGCGTTTCAGGGATAGATAAATTTAAATGATAATTGGTAGTATCAATTCGCTTTTTAAAACGGTTATATACTTGGATTTGATATTTGTCATATTCATAAAGAACAAGTTCATCTTGTTCATTCCATTTTAATCCGACCTTTTCTCCAGGGGCGAGTGGCTTTGGTTCTGCTACATATTTAGTTGGTGATACAACTCCAGGTTCAGAAGAGAAAATATAAGAGCTTTCTGTCTCTACTTTCCATACTGGGCGTAATCCAAGGGAATCAACGCTGAAAACAGCTTCATCTTTAAAACGGGAAATGATGCCAGCTGGTCCTTGTGCAAAATGTCCCCATGCTTCACGTATATACGTATATAAATCTTGTAAAGGTGTTTCATAAAGTTTAATTTCATTAATAATTGGTGGAAATAGTATTTCCATTGCTTCAAATAAACTGTAGTCGTATTGAACAAGTAGGGTTTCTAAGGTGCGGTTTAAATCTTGAGAGTCACTGCCTCCAGCAGTAAGTGGTACATCAATCATTTCAGCTTGATCGCGTAATTTTGCGATTGTGTTAATTTCACCATTATGTCCGAGAATACTAAATGGTTGTACACGAAAAAAATTAGATAATGTATTAGTAGAGTAGCGGTTATGTCCTAATGTCATAGTTGAAGCGATAAGTGGATGTTGTAAATCATTATAGTAGGCAACAAGTGTATCACCAGCACCTAGAACTTTATATACAACATGATCACGACTTAATGAAGCAACATGAATTGCTTCGTTTTCCTCTATTTTTATTGTGACAGAAAATAATGTTTGCTCAATATTTGTAATTTCATTTTCTGCGATAAGGGCAACTTGCCAAAATAAAGGTTCTTCTTGTTTACCGAGTGGACCGAGCGCATCTGAGTTTGTTACATCATCACTTTCGAAAATGATAGTAAAGTTTTTGTTGTTTAATTGCGTACGAATATAATCTTTTAAGGCAGTAATGTTTTCTTTTTTATTTAGAAAAAAATGTCCAACGATAAAGTGGGGATGATCCACAATCGTTGGATTATATCCACTACTTTTTAGTTTTTCATTCCAAAGCGTTTTTGGTACATCAATGTGAATGCCGATGCCATCGCCCTCGCCATTAATGAAACCAGCTCTATGATTCATTTTGACGAGTGATTGTATGCAAAGGTCAATGTTTTCTTTTGTAGGAATTTTTCGTTTCTCCATAACGGAAACGATTCCACACGCATCATGTTCTGCATTTCTATAATCTCGAAATAAAGACGGTGTCCATGTATTTGTTTTATTGAGCATCCGTCAATCCCCCCTCTTGTAAAAGTTAGAATAATCTTACTATTTAAGGTGTGAATCACCTTGTACACAGAGATAGTAATGATGTAAAAGAATATAAAACAGATAATTATGAATAATTATACTATTAATGTGGGATTTATGAAATAGAAAAAAGGAAAAAAGAAAGATGTGCTTTCTTTTTTCCTTTTAATGACGAGATTATTTGCTATCTGCTAAAGCAGCAAATGCTCTGCCTACAGCTTCAATTGTATATTCAATATCTTCTTTGGTATGTTCTGTCGTTAAGAACCATGCCTCGTATTTTGAAGGTGCTAAGTTAACTCCTTCTTGAAGCATTAGCTTGAAGAATTTACCGAACATTTCACCGTCTGTATCTTGTGCTGCATCGTAATCTTCAATTGTATTTGTTGTGAAGTATACAGTTAAAGCGCCTTTTAGACGGTTTAATGTAATATCGATATTATGTTTTGCAGCTTGCTCTAAAATTCCTTTTTCAAGCATGGCACCAAGTTCATCTAATTTCTCATAAAGTCTTTCTTGTTGAAGAACTTCTAGACAAGCAATACCAGATGCCATAGAAGCAGGATTTCCTGCCATTGTACCTGCTTGATATGCAGGGCCAAGCGGAGCAACTTGTTCCATAATTTCTTTCTTACCACCGTAAGCACCGATTGGAAGTCCGCCGCCAATAACTTTACCAAGAGCTGTTAAGTCTGGTGTTACGCCAAGTAAATCTTGAGCACCACCGTACATGAAGCGGAAAGCGGTAATAACTTCATCATAAATTACTAGTGCGCCAGCTTCATGAACAAGTTCATTCACTTTCTCAAGGAATCCAGGTTTTGGCTCTACAATACCGAAGTTTCCAACAATCGGTTCTACAAGAATAGCCGCTACTTCATGTCCCCATTTATCTAACGCTTCTTTTAAAGTTTCTACATTATTAAATGGAACAGTAATAACTTCTTGAGCGATACTTTGTGGTACGCCGGCTGAGTCAGGTGTTCCTAGTGTAGAAGGACCAGATCCAGCTGCTACAAGTACTAAATCAGAATGACCGTGGTAACAACCAGCAAATTTCATGATTTTTGTGCGGCCTGTGTAAGCACGAGCAACACGAATTGTCGTCATTACTGCTTCAGTACCAGAGTTTACAAAGCGTACTTTATCTAAAGCAGGCATTGCCTCTTTTAACATTTTTGCAAATTTTACTTCTAGCGCTGTTGGTGTTCCGTAAAGTACACCATTTTCAGCAGCTGTTGTAATTGCTTTTGTGATGTGCGGGTGAGCATGTCCAGTAATAATAGGACCGTATGCTGCTAAATAATCGATATATTTATTTCCGTCTACATCCCAGAAATAAGCACCTTTTCCACGTTCCATAGCAACAGGAGCGCCACCGCCAACTGCTTTAAAAGAACGAGAAGGACTATTAACGCCGCCAACGATATGTTCTAAAGCTTCTTTATGTAATGCTTCTGATTTTGTGAATTTCACTACCATTCATCTCCTTACAAAAATCTATGTATTATTCTAACATGTTTTTCGAAAAGACGTATTGTTTGTGATAGAGAAGGCAGTTGGGTAAACTATTCGTTGTGACATTTAGGAGGGGGGTCCGATTATGAAATCGGTAATTGAGGTACAAGGGTTACGTAAAGAATTTACAGCCTATTCAAGTCGTCCGGGTTTAAAGGGTGCATTTCGCGATTTATTAAATCGTAATTATAAAATAGTACCAGCAGTAAATGATGTATCTTTTACTGTAAAACAAGGTGAGATGGTTGGTTATATCGGTGAGAACGGTGCTGGTAAATCAACAACAATTAAAATGCTTACGGGGATTTTGACTCCGACATCAGGAGAGATTTTAGTAAATGGGATGAACCCACATAAGCAGAGAGAAGAATTTGTAAGAACCATTGGTGTTGTTTTCGGTCAACGTTCACAACTTTGGTGGGATATTGCTGTACAAGAATCTTTTCGTTTATTAAAAAAAGTGTACGGTGTATCAGACGCTCAGTATAAAGAGCATATGGAACACGTGATTGAAACGTTAGATATTGGTCCTTTATTAGATAAGCCAGTTCGAAAGTTATCTCTAGGTCAAAGAATGCGTTGTGAATTAGCGGCAGCATTAATTCATAACCCACCGTTATTATTTTTAGATGAACCAACAATTGGGCTAGATGTACTTGTGAAATTGAAAATACGTGAATTTTTAAAAGAAATGAATGAACGTTATAAAACAACAATTTTATTAACAACCCATGATATTACTGATATTGAAGCATTATGTGAGCGTGTTATCATGCTGGATGAAGGAAATATTATGTATGACGGTTCTTTAAATAATCTTCGTACGCAGTGGGGAGCAGAGAAGGAAATACATTTTCAGTTTATTGCACCAGTTTCCTATCAGGCTTTATCAATGGTTATGCCAGATAGTCATGTCGTTTGGTCGAAAGCGAAAGAGGAAAACGCGTGGGTTGCAAAAATACCGAATGAAGAAGTTATTATTTCAATGCTTATTTCTAAAGTAGTACAAGCCTTTCAAATTAAAGATTTAAAAATTAATGAAGTGTCTACAGAGGAAATTATTCGTAACATTTATGAAGAAGGTATTAAACATGGGTAAGTATATTGAAATGATTCGAATTCGCTTTTTAATGATGCTTGCGTATCGCACAAATTATTATAGCGGGATTTTAATTTATACGATTAATATCGGTGCGTATTATTTTTTATGGCAAGCAATTTATAGCGGAAAAGAGAACATTGAAAGTTTATCTATTTCGCAAATGACTACGTATATCGCAATTGCGTGGATGGCACGTGCCTTTTATTTTAATAATATAGATAGGGAAATTGCGATGGAGATTCAAGAAGGACGTGTAGCGGTAGAACTGATTCGTCCATATAATTATTTAGGGATGAAAGTGATGCAAGGTCTTGGGGAAGGGATATTTCGTTTTGCATTTTTTTCAATTCCAGGTATGGTTATCGTTACGTTATTATTTTCATTGCAAATTACAACGAATTTTCAAACGTGGTTATATTTCTTCTTGTCTCTAATATTTAGTTTTATTATTAATACACAAATTAATTTAATGACGGGAATGCTCACGTTCTTCCTATTTAATAATAGTGGAATTATGTATGCAAAACGCGTTGTTATTGATTTATTTTCTGGTCTATTATTACCGATTAGTTTTTATCCGTTATGGGCCCAAAAGGCAATGATGTTTTTACCGTTTCAAGCCATTAGTTATATTCCGAGTATGATTTTTTCAGAAGGTATACAAGGAAATAAATTGTATGAGGCATTATTATTCCAAGTAATTTGGGCGATTGTCCTTATTATTCCAATTGTACTTATGTGGAGAACGGCGAGAAAACGTCTAATTGTACAAGGGGGATGATGAGATGATATATATAAAACTATTTTTGCAATATGCAAGCCAATATATAAAAACAAAATTGGAGTATCGGGGCGATTTTATCGTTGGATTACTTTCTGATTTATCACTACAGGCTGTTAATTTAATCTTTATTCTCGTTGTGTTTGGGCATACACAAGCATTAAAAGGCTGGAGTAGAGAAGAAGTAATCTTTATTTATGGTTTCTTTTTAGTGCCGTTTGCCATTTTCTCAGCTTTCTTTAACATATGGGACTTTAATGATCGTTACATTATTAAAGGGGAGATGGATCGTATATTAACGAGACCGATTCATAGCTTGTTTCAAATTATATTAGAAAGAATGGAACTTGAGTCTTTAATTGGGGCCATTACAGGAATGATTGTAATGGGATATGCAGCTGTAGAGTTACAATTATCTTTTTACTGGTATGATTTCTTCTTATTTATATTGATGGTAGGAGGAGGCGCACTTGTATATGGAGGGATATTTGTTACGCTTGCGAGCCTTGGTTTTTGGTCAGATGCGAAAAGTTCAATTATGCCCCTTATGTATAACATAGGTAATTACGGGCGCTATCCTGTTAATATTTATAATCGTGTAATTCGTTTCATTTTAACGTTTGTTTTACCGTTTGCGTTTGTTGGAGTATATCCAGCAGCATACTTTTTAAGAAAAACAGAATGGAATAGTTATGCATTCGCGACGCCAATTGTTGGTGTTATCTGTTTTACGATTGCAATCACTCTTTGGAATCAAGGGGTAAAAAGGTACCGTGGTGCTGGGAATTAATTATAGAAGCTTGTTTGTTTCTAAGGGATAAATCCAATGGTCGTCTCATACATATAAAATGAGGTGGAGGACATGTTATGGGGATTTATTCTATTACTTGCAGCAATCGCTATTTTGAAAAGTGTCCAATTATTATGGAGTTCCTATTCAGATTCAACGCGTTTTTTTTCGCTGTATAATTTGGCCACATTATTTTTAATCTATACAACAGTACTGATCGCGTTTGGATTAAGTTACGTTGTATTAGAGGAAATGGGTTTCGCAGTTTTGAAAGAGGACGGAGAAAGTTTGAACGCTCATTCTTTTCAACTCGTTGAAGTTTGTTTATATTTTAGCGCAGTTACTTTATTGTCTGTTGGATATGGTGACATATCTCCGATTGGAATTGGGCGATGGATTGCAATTGCAGAAGCGCTAATTGGATATACACTCCCTTTTGCTTTTGTGATGAGGTCTGTAATAGACAATGAAAAATAAGGAAGCATTTGTTATAGTAAAGGAAAAGAGTAGGAGTGATAACTATGATTACAGTAGGAGAAATGGCACCGGAATTCACATTAGAGGGAAGTAACGGAGAAGAAGTTAGCCTAGCTGATTTCCGCGGTAAAAATGTAGTTCTCTATTTTTACCCGAAAGATATGACGCCAGGATGTACAACTGAAGCATGTGATTTTCGTGATGCGTATGGAGTATTTCAAGAGAAGGATACGGTTATTCTTGGAGTAAGTCCTGATTCAGCGAATAGACATTTGAAATTCATTGAGAAACATGAATTGCCATTTACACTTTTAGTAGATGAAGATCATAAAGTAGCAGAGTTATATGATGTTTGGAAGCTGAAAAAGAACTTTGGGAAAGAGTATATGGGAATCGAGCGTTCTACATTCCTTATTAATAAAGATGGTGAACTTGTGAAAGAGTGGCGTAAAGTGAAAGTGAAAGGACATATTGAGGATGTTCTTTCTTATATAAAATAAATCTATAGTGGAGATAAAATATGCAGAAACAAGGCAAGTGTCTATACATATTTTACTGCCTTACATAAAGTGGAAGTGTAGGGCATACCTCCTCAGATGATAGTATTCCAAGTGCGATTATGTCGCACTTTTTTCTATGTAATATATGAAGAAAAAGGGAAAGATACATAAAAACAAGCCCTGAATATAAAAATAAACCACATACTTATAGTAGAAATATTGACGATTTATAAGAAAAGGAGTACACTCTTTATAAGAATTATAAAATAATAATCCGTATAGAATCGGGGTGCATGACGGTGGTCAAAGAAGAATTAAAAGAAGCGCTAGAAATGCTGAAAAATACGGGTGTACGCATTACTCCACAGCGTCATGCTATTTTAGAGTACCTTGTGGAATCAATGACGCACCCAACAGCGGATGACATTTATAAAGCATTAGAAGGTAAGTTTCCAAATATGAGTGTTGCAACTGTCTATAATAACTTACGTGTATTTAAAGAGGTTGGACTTGTAAAGGAATTAACTTATGGAGACGCTTCAAGTAGATTTGATTATGTTACAAGTCAACATTATCATGTGATTTGTGAAAAATGTGGTAAGATTGTTGATTTTCCTTATGGAGGTTTGGAACAACTTGAAGAGGAAGCTGCAAAAACGACAGGCTTCGTTATTAATAGTCATCGCTTAGAAATTTATGGCGTTTGTCCAGAGTGTCATAAGGCGTAATATATAATAAAGAAAGAGGCTGACGGCTATACGTCAGCCTCTTTCTTTATTATATAAGGATTAGCGTGAGGTTAATCGGGATTTACAGTGCTAAGTTAGTAAGAAGGGTTAGATAAAAGTTTGTCGAATTTACTTTGTATTGGTGGAAATGAATTCTTGGAGGGGACATTTTGAAGAAATATGAGATTAAAAGTGACATTCCAACATTGGAAGAATATAAATATTTATGTGATTCTGTGGGATGGACTAATTATATGAACTTTGAGGTTGCGGAAATATCACTTCAAAATTCGATTTACTGTATAACAGTCAAGGATAATAATCAAATCATCGGCATGGGGAGAATTGTTGGTGATGGGGCTATCTATTTCTATATTCAAGATATAGTGGTTCATCCAGAGTATCAAAAGAATGGTATTGGAAAGAAAATAATGAATACTTTAGTAGAATACTTAAATCAGAATGCTCCAGATAAAGCATTCATTGGTTTGTTTGCGTCGCAAGGTAAAACGTCATTCTACGAAAAATATGATTTTAAAGATTATTCGCCTAACATGACAGGGATGTTTACTGTTATTTCGAAAAAATAGGTGTAATAAATTTAATAAAACAATTAAAAAGTTGATTTCTTAAGAAATCAACTTTTTAATGAGTTGAAACGTTTGTAGTGTTGCAAACTCGTATTTCCCTTGATACTTATGATTTATAACTCTTCTTATTATACTTTTCATCAAATTCTTTTCCTTCTAGATCTCGATCTAGTGTTAAAGGTTGATTGCAGTGCATACATGCATCGACACGGCCGAGCATTTTTGTTGGCTTATCACAGCTTGGACAAATAATTTGGATAGTCTTAGTAGATAACATACCAATCCAAAAGTAAACGACAGTGCTAGCGATAACAGCTAAAAAGCCAACCATCATAAACGTTGTCATAACAATAATGTTTTCGCGGAAAAAGACACCTAAGTATGCAATGAAGAGGCCGATAAATACTAAACTTAATGCAAAGGTCCGGATTTTATTGATTTTGTTTGAATACTTAATGCTCATTCTCACCACACTCCTATAATAATAATATAACATAAAATTTAGAATTTTCACTCTCGAGTAAATTGATAAAGGGATAAGATATGAAATGGATAGGAGGGGAGCCATGAAGAATGAATGGGTGCTATAATGATTTTTACAGCGATTTTTAAGTTTTTAACGGGATGTGAAATTTTTTTGTAAAAAGTATTGACCCTGTATATACTGCATGATATATTAATAACCGTCGCTGATGCGGAAACGCAGAAAACGACAAAAAAGAAATTGAAAAACTTAGTTGACATTGAAAAATGAAGATGTTAACATAAGGAA
>NZ_NTVM01000099.1:0-470 GCF_002558005.1 Bacillus sp. AFS012607 | reverse complement strand
CGTTTTACATGTGCTGATTTTTCTATATAACACGGTACATTACCAGGACCTACACCTAGCGCTGGTTTTCCAGTAGAGTAAGCTGATTTCACCATACCAGCGCCTCCAGTTGCTAGAACGAGTGCCACACCATCATGGTTCATTAATTGTTTCGTCGCTTCGACAGACGGTCTTTCAATCCATTGAATACAATGTTTTGGTGCACCAGTTTTCATTGCTGCATCATATACGGTTTTCGCTGCTGCCACCGAACAATTTTGTGCAGAAGGATGAAATGCGAAAATAATTGGATTTCTCGTTTTTATCGCAATCAACGCTTTAAACATTGTTGTCGACGTTGGATTCGTTACTGGTGTTACCCCAGCTACTACACCGACAGGTTCTGCAATTTCTATTATTTCTTCATGAGGATCTTCGTGAATAATTCCTACCGTTTTATCTTGCTTTATACTATGCCAAATATATTCAGT
>NZ_NTVM01000098.1:0-2307 GCF_002558005.1 Bacillus sp. AFS012607 | reverse complement strand
AGTAGGACGTCGCCAAGCAAGCTTAAGACGAGTCAGAATGACTCGTCTTTTTTGTGTTTTGTAACTTTTTTTCAAAGCTAATTACATATCTATATAAGTTTTATTCGATTTCTTTCGTGATTTTTGATATGTAATTTAAGATTTTCTATTTTATTTCTTAAAGATAAAATTCACCAGTGTGTTAAAATAGTACAGTTGTTTTTTTGATGTACTTTAATATAAGAAGATTTAAGTTAGAAAAGGAGATAATATGAAAAGGATAGGTATAATTACTATAGTAGTCTTAGTCCTTCTAGTAATCGTGTATATGTTAGTTGGGAATTATTTTTATAACTACGCGTTGAATGCGAAACAAGAAAAAGAGTTTTTACAAGATAATCCTCATTTAGTAGAAACGGTAAATGCATCGGGAGATGTATTGGCTACAAATGAAGAAAAGAATGCGAACTTCGTATCGAAGTATAAACCTAACACATTAACTATACGTTCTTTCGATAAAATGAATTTAAAAGGCTATGAATATATGAATGAACAATCTAGTCATAAATGGGCAATTGTGGTTCATGGATACAATGGTAGAGCATCAGAAATGACGAAATATATTCGTAACTTTTATGAACAAGGCTATAATGTCATAGCACCAGACCTTCGTGGGCACGGAAATAGTGAAGGGGATTATGTTGGTATGGGCTGGCATGATCGTAAAGATGTTTTGATTTGGATTCAACAAATCTTAAAGAAAGATCCTAATGCTGAAATAGCTCTATTTGGTGTTTCAATGGGCGGGGCAACTGTAATGATGACTTCAGGAGAAGATTTACCTTCTAATGTTAAAGTTATTATTGAAGATTGTGGATACTCAACCGTTATTGATGAATTTACTTATCAGCTAAAAGATTTATTCCACTTGCCGAAGTTTCCTGTTATGAATGCGGCAAATACAGTTACAAAATTAAGAGCTGGATATGATTTAGAAGAAGCTTCAGCTGTAAAACAAGTAGCGAAAAGTAAAACACCTATGCTATTCATTCATGGGGATGCTGATACATTCGTTCCTTTTGAAATGTTAGATGAAGTATATAATGCTGCAAAAGTAGAAAAAGAGAAATTAATTGTTCCAGGTGCTGGGCATGGAGAAGCGGAGAAAGTAGATTCGAATAAATATTGGAATACCGTATGGAAGTTCGTAGGGAAGTATATTCCGGCATAATTAAAGTTGTTGCATTTATATAGACGATAATCGGAGGGATAATAGTTAATCCTTTTGATTATCGTTTTTTTGTTAATTAGATAGTCTGCTATAAGTGTATTTTTGTATGTACTATATGAAGGAGATAGAGCAAAAACTTTTGAATTCCTTAATCTCAGTGCTACAATGATTGAAAACTAAATGTTAATGAGGTGTTTATATGAAAATTGAGGTTTGGTCGGATTTTGTATGCCCATTTTGCTATATTGGGAAACGTAGATTAGAGATGGCTTTAGAGCAATTTCCACATAAGAAGGATGTTGAAGTTGAGTTTAAAAGTTTTGAGTTGGATCCGAATACTCCCGTTTACTCTGGAACAAGTATTAATGAAGTGCTTGCATCAAAGTATGGGATTAGTATTGAAGAAGCTAAGCGTAATAACGTACAGCTAGGAAATCATGCAGCTAGTATGGGTTTAAGTTTTAATTTTGATGAGATGAAGCCGACGAATACGTTTGATGCGCATCGTCTTGCGAAGTTTGCAAAGAATCATGGAAAAGAAAAGGAGATTACGGAAAATCTACTTTTTGCATATTTCACTGAATCGAAAAATTTAAGTGATGTGGATACACTTGCTACTATTGCTGAAGCTTCAGGTTTAGATAAGCAAGAAGCTTTAAATGTTATTAATGATAAAAATGCGTACGCAAATGATGTTAGAATTGAAGAAGCGATTGCTCAGCAATATCAAATTTCGGGAGTGCCTTATTTTATTATTAATCAAAAGTATGCTATTTCAGGTGCACAACCACTTGAAACTTTTGTTGGTGCACTCCAGCAAGTTTGGGAAGAAGAGAATCCTGCACCGAAGTTACAGGAACTTTCAGTAGATGGTGGAAGCGACCTTTCTTGTACTGATGGAAGTTGTTCAGTGCCGTCAAAAGAACAATAGCTTTTATGATGGAATAGCACCCTATAGATAGTTCTGTGGGGTGCTTGTATATAACTATAGAAGAAATACGTAAATAGATAATTTGATTACGTAAATGAATTCTATAAAATATAAAGTTTTTTAAAATAATGTATTGACGATTATATAAATGAAGTGTAATATAGAA
>NZ_NTVM01000097.1:0-1398 GCF_002558005.1 Bacillus sp. AFS012607 | reverse complement strand
GTGATCACAACATTAGATGTCATGAGTGATAATCGAAATGAAGTTGTTGAATCGATTAATAAATCCATGAGTGAACAAAGTGTTCGGCATGATACAGCGAAGGATAATATAGATCGGATCGATGCGAAAAATGAATTTTTAGAGCTGGAAGCTCTCTATACGGATTTGAAACAAGGTGAGGTCATGAAACGTATTCACATTCGTATTTATGTTTCCGCTAGAACAATAGATGAGCTAGAAAAACAAGTGAAAGAGATCCTGGAAACATTAGAATCTTATAACTTTCGAGGAGCTGTCTTTTTAAATGAACAAGAGTATGAATGGGATGCACTCGTAACGAGCTTTGATACACAAAAAAATTATGTGAATCGAAGAAAAGGGAAAGAAATTCCGGCAGTCAGTTTGGCTGGTGGGTGTCCGTTTCATTATTCCTATTTGCACGATCCATACGGTACGTATTATGGAACAACGAAAACAAAAGGAAATGTTATTTTTGATATCTTCCATAAAGACAATCAAAGAAAGAGTTATAACGGTGTAATGATTGGGAAGTCTGGTGCGGGGAAATCAACATTGTTAAAAAAGAAAAGTGTGGATTATGCAAGTAAGGGTCATTTTGTTCGGATATTTGATGTTGTAGAAGAGTTTACAGATACAGTGAAAGAACTAGGAGGAAAGACCATCTCATTAGACGGTTCTCAAGGTCAAATTAACCCACTTCAAGTGTACAAAACAGCAGAACTTGAAGAAGTTAGTTTCACTCAACATCTATCTAAATTGACAATTTTTTATCGTTTCATTGCGCCAGAAGCAAAAGATGATGAAATTAAAGAATATGAAAATTTGCTTCGTAAATTATATATTCGTATGGGATTATGGAATGACGAAAAAGGAGCGAAAAATGAAATTACAACAAGAAAATCAAAAGAATATCCGATTTTCTCTGACTTTTTAATGTTTGTTCGTAAAGAATTATATCAAGATGTAGAAGCTAGAAAGCATCATGATAATTTAGGAGACAGTAGAATTCATCGTTTAGAATTAATTGAATTAAATCTTACAAATTTAGTAGAAGCATATGCAGAATTATTTGATGGTCATACTACAATTGAAGATTTCAAGAAAGAACAAGTTGTATCCTTTTCCTTACGGAATATATCGAGCTTTAAACCAGAAGTATTCCAGGCACAGATCTTTAATGTGTTAAATCTCCTTTGGGATGAAATGATTTCAAATGGTGCGCCTCAATTAAAAGCCTTTAATAAAAAGCAACTTGCTTTTGAAGATGTAACTCGTTATTTCATTATTATTGACGAGGCGCATCATATCATCAACACGAAAAAAGAAAGCGCTCATGCTCTACAATTTTTAACGAAACTTAGCCGAGAAGATCGAAAA
>NZ_NTVM01000096.1:0-602 GCF_002558005.1 Bacillus sp. AFS012607 | reverse complement strand
TGATTAAAGTTTTACTTTATTGTACTTTTTGATACAGTGATGGATGAAAATATTAATTTGGTCAATTTTATCATTAGATTGAATATTTGGTAAAGAGCTCTCGAAAAGAGCGAGTGCCGATGCTGAAAAATTAAAATAAACATTCAGTATTATTTGTAGGGTAAGGAACAAAGGCGAGAGATGCATAACGAAAAATACTATGCTAGTTAAATAGGAAAAAGCCTTGCAGGGGGGCAAGGCTTTAAACAGGGTATTAAAAATTATTGATTTATTAAGAATAACTTCTTCTTGTGAATAAACTAATTTTAGCATGATAACTCATATATATGTGTTACGAATTTGTGAATAAAAACTCAATGATAAAAGTATGAGTGCAAGGAAATAATGTATTTGAAATATGCATTATTACACAAAGTTCAGTTGAAATAGGGAGGGAAATAAAAAAGCGCAATGAGCAAAATAATTAAAAGACGAATTATACCAAAGATTAGTGGAACGCCTAATACTAAATTACTTTTTGCATTTAATTCTTTAGAATTGATTTTTAATAATGTATGTGAGAAGCGTATATTTTGAATTATTTAATAGAATAATATATATTG
>NZ_NTVM01000095.1:0-375 GCF_002558005.1 Bacillus sp. AFS012607 | reverse complement strand
TTAAATCTTGCTACCGTTCGGTTTGGAACAAGAATTTTTATTCCTTTCTCACCCTTCTTAACCGGAAATCCTTTTTCTTTCCAAAAAGAAAAGGAACCAACTGCACTGGCTCCCTGGAATTGACTCTGTATTAATGAAATATTAGATGATGAATAGTGATAAAACTTTGCCATAAACGTTAGATACTCTTTTAAATCTCCCGGTGTACGAAAATAACCTTCAACGCTTTTTTCCATCTTTTTTGTTAAAGCTTGCACCGCTTCTTTCTTTTCTTCTGGTGATTTCGTTTGATACTTTTTCTTATAACTTTTACTCATGATCTTCTCCTACTCTTTCACTTGCTTTTTGTAATTCCTCCATTTCCTCTTCATTCCA
>NZ_NTVM01000094.1:0-4080 GCF_002558005.1 Bacillus sp. AFS012607 | reverse complement strand
AAGAAGGGTGAGAAAGGAATTAAAATTCTTGTTCCAAACCGAACTGTAGCAAAATTTAAAGACAAAGATGGGACATGGAAATCCGTTACAAAGGCGAGTGAGCAAGAGAAAAAACAAATTGAATCTAAAAGCGTAGAAGTGATGCCTGGTCGTTTATATTTTGCTGTCGGTCATGTGTTTGACGTGTCTCAAACAAACGCAAAAGCGGAAGATCTACCTCGTATTTTTCCGAATCGTTGGCTAGAAGGGAGCGTTACAGATTACCAGAGTTTGTATAAAGGAATGGAAGCCATTGCGGAAAAAAACGGTGTGAAAATTATTGCGCCAAAATCAGAACTGGGTGTCGCAAAAGGTGTGAGCTATCCCCTAACAAAAGAGGTTGCCTTGAATCCTAGAAATAGTGAATTACAAAATGTAAAAACACTTCTTCACGAATTGGCGCATGCCAAACTTCATACAGCAGAGACACGTATGAATTACACAGCACCAGAAAAAGAATTTCAAGCAGAAATGACAGCTTACGCCGTTTCTTCTTATTTTGGGATTGATACAAGCGAATATTCGTTAGGATATTTAGCGAGCTGGACACAAGGAAAAGAAATGAAAGATAAAACTAAGTTGTTGAAAGAAGTACATGAAACTTCGATTGAATTTATTGAGACAATTGAAAACACATTAGAAAAGGAAAAAGAACAAATAAATGAAAAAGAGGTGGAAAGTATGGCAAATAAAAATGAAGAACAGGACGAAAAAAATATTTTATTGGTCGAATTTATGAGTTTAAGTAACACGACACAAGAGCTTGTTTCTGTTGCAGAGTTAAGGGAACAAGCAGATAAAAACCGAGCGTTTGAGCCTGTAGAAGGTGTAGAAAAAATGAGTGATAAAGAATTTATAGAAGCATTTAACGAGGCGAATCAAGAAAAGTATGCAGCACTAAATCAGAATGAAATTAGTCGTCCAACTATGTTAGTTCAATGGAGCGACAATGAGACTTTTAAGAATAATCAACTGATTCCATTTGGAGAAGCCAATGAAAAAATGGCTGAAGTTATTTCAAGTATTGAAAAAGCAAGAGAAGAAGCTAAAGAAAGAGGTCAAACCATCCCTTACGATCAAGCTCGTTATCATATTGCCATTCCAAAAGAAGTAGATAGGGACTTTGGGAGAATGGAGCTTGTGAGTATGGATCGTATGAATATGGGTGATGGGGACTACAAAACGCCATATGAACAAGTATTAAACGAGAAAAGGTATCTATCGGATGAAGTGAAACAAGCGTTACGAGATGAGGTAATGAACCATAGAAATAACAAAGAAATACCAATGGAAAAAGCACAGGAAAGTACATTGGAAAAATCAAAAGAGACACCTAATCACTTAGTTACAATTGAAGTATTAGCAAACGGTATACACGATGAAGAAGAAGTTGCAAGAATCCACATGATGGATGCTGTTACGAAAGATATTAATTATTTGTCTGTATGGAATCAAGATTCAACAAATCGAGAAGATTTATCTGTTTTCCTCATGGAAAAGAACGGAAAACGGGAAGATTACTCCTTAGATAACATTTTGAAACCAGATTTATATGAAAAGGTTCAAAGTTCTATCTTTGATGGGAGAGGAAATTTGTCATTTGTTGTTTATGAAAAAGATGCAAATATGAGTCTAGATGAAATCGTAAAAGATGAACGATATGGACTCTTAGTTGATAAAGCGGAGTCACAAAAAGATTACTCATTTAATGAAAAAGAAGTGGAATTATATAAAGAAATGAAAAAGGAAGGATATGCACCTATTGTCTCTTTAGATCAACAAATTCAACCTTCAAAAGAAAAAGAATCAACTACATTAGATAAGGATTTAAGCCGGAAATTCGAAGTATACAGACGTTCACAATATGAAGAAACACCAGATAATATTGATAGTATTGTTACTCGTGTAAAAGCTGAAGAGCGGTATTATACAACAAAGTATGTTTCGATTGATAATGAGCTTGTAAGCCAGGAACACGTAGAAAAATTAGAAAATCAGGTGGATGAGAAGCTTGGAAAAGAAGGAATAACGGTGAATCAGTCTACAACTTCAAAGGAAACGGATTTTGATAAAAATTTTCAGCCATTGAATGGAAAAAAAGCGAATGATAAAGAAAAAGACAAGGAAATAGATCCTGGGAATGTAGAACGGTCGAAGTCTACAAAGAAATCGGGTAGAAAAAAAGAAACAATGGAAATGGAACGATGAAAAATTGTATAGACGGAATACCAGATTAAATCATTTTTTGTTACTCAATTGAGATAACGGAGAGTGATTTTTTTATATGTAGAAAAGAAAGAGGGTAAAAGGAAAAGCCCTCTTTCTTAAAGAGTGAATGCATGGATGTTTACTGCTTGTATGTTCCTTATAGTAAGGTTTTGTTGAATATTACATTCTTGTCCACCTTAAAGAGGAAATCGAATCAATACAAAATTTAAGTATTTCTCAACTTAAAAGCATATTAAATTTTAAGATTCTCTGTTATTATCAAGTGGCAATATCTGGTTTTAAATAATTTGATTAAAGAGGAGTGGGTAAATCAATGACATTTAAAGTAGGTATGAAGTACATGTTTAAAAATAAAAATAGTAGAAAATATCTAGACATATCAGGAAATGAAACAGGTAATAATGCTAATGTTCAACAATATGAATATCTTAAAGATGCACCTTCTGAAAGATTTTTTCTTCATCCACTAGATAATAATTATTATGCAATGATTAATCTAAACAGTGGTAAAGTTATAGACATATCAGGAAATGAAACAGGTAATAATGCTAATATTCAACAATTTGAGTGGCTTGGTGATGCACCTTCTGAATACTGGTACTTTCATCGTGAAGCAGATGGATATTATGTTATTGAATCAAAACATAGTGGCAAAGTTTTAGATATATCAGGAAATGAAACAGGTAATAATGCTAACGTTCAACAATTTGAGTTTCTCGCAGATGCACCTTCTGAGAGATTTGCAGTTGAAGAAGCAGGAAGTGTCTCACTCCCATCGATAAATACGCAACCATTATCACCTGTACCACAATATGAAACAATTAATGACCAACTTCCCGAAGAAACAGAACGTGTGGTAACAGCATTTACAATAGTTCCAGCTATTTCAGTAAAAGATCCGCATTATGGTGAAGATACAGCTAAACAAATAAAGGAAAATCCATATTATATGGTTGTGAAAAAACAATGGTGGAAAAAACAAGAATCTTATGTTTTAGCTCCTGGTGAAACATATAAATATACATCAAAAACAGGTATAAAAGTAACGGATCAAGAAGCAGCTACAAAAACAGTAAGTTGGAGTATTGGTGCTGATATGGGTTTTAGTTTTAAAGGATTTTCAGTAGGAATGTCCTCTCAATACTCAACACAATTACAGGCTTCTATAAGTCATACAACTGAACAATTAAAAGAGGAAACATGGGATCACGAGATAAAGAATCCATCTTCAAATAGGATGGCGTACTCTAGATATATACTTACTACAGAATATTCTGTGCAAAGGAAAAATGGTACACTCGTAAATTCTCCTTGGACGATGACTGATAAGACAAGAACGCATGCAGTTACTTATCCCAATGCTGAAGAAAAAGCATTGAATGAAAATGCAAAGCAATTATCAAAAGTTGAAAGTGTGAACTAAAAAAATATTTACAAAAAACACCTGATTTCTAAATGTTGAATCAGGTGTTTTTTATTCCGAAATAAAGGTTGGGAGTGCTTTCAAATAGCACTCTCTTTCTTTTTTAGTAAAAAGGAGGAAATACCATGAATGTATGGCTGTTTGCGGGCTGTATGTTCCTTGTAGCTGTCTTTTTGAACATATTGCTATTTATTTGGTCACAGAATGATAAAAAAGCGCAGAAATAAGAAATGGAAGCGTAAAACTGAAATTGCAGATTAATAGGAGGTACTAAATATGGGAAAAACATTATTTATTGCAGAAAAGCCGAAGGTAGCTGTTGAATTATTAAAATCACCTAGATTTAGAAATTCGCAAAAGCATCCAGGAAGCAAGCCTTATTATGGTTA
>NZ_NTVM01000093.1:0-656 GCF_002558005.1 Bacillus sp. AFS012607 | reverse complement strand
GCCAACATACAAGTATTGCTGACACAAAGTCATCTAACACAGTGGATACCTAAAGAAATAGACTGTATTGATATAAAAGAACATGAAATGAATATTTCGAGAGAAAAAAATATAAATCCTACAATTGAAGTTAAACCAGATAATTTGGCATATGTAATTTATACATCTGGATCCACAGGAAATCCAAAGGGTGTCCTTTATGAACAAAAAGGTCTATGTAATTTTATTAATGCCAGCATTAATTTTACAAAATTAAATACGGGTAGTAAGGTAGTTCAGTTTTCTTCAATTGCATTTGATGTTTCACTATATGATATCTTCGCAACTCTGGTGTCTGGTGGAACTTTATATGTATGTGGTCAACAAGATATTATGCCAGTCGATCCACTTACCCAGTTTTTGCTAGAAAAAAAAATTACGCATGCATTTTTACCACCTACGGTACTAAATCTGTTAGATGAATCTAAATTTGAGGAATTACAAACTGTTATTTCTGCGGGTTCAGTCTGTAGTGAACAAGTGGCAAAACGATGGGTGAAAAATCACCTCTTTATAAATGCATATGGTCCAACAGAAGCATCGGTTGCTACTATAGACATTTATAGCGGCAAAGGGACACCACCTATTGGTCGATCTATTCCCAATGTAGAGGTATA
>NZ_NTVM01000092.1:0-749 GCF_002558005.1 Bacillus sp. AFS012607 | reverse complement strand
CTACACGAAGGTTCTGTTGCAAAGTTTGAAAAAAACACAAACTCGTTTACAAAATATAGTTATGATCTAAGCGGTTCGGAATAACTCCTGTAATTCATTGTACGTCGAAAAAGAGAAGTCTGGAATGTGACTTCTCTTTTGTTTGTATATAGCATGAATCGTTTCGATTCCTTTAATAGTACGAGAAGCATGACGAAGAGTGTGAAATCCAGCTGATTTCACAAATCGGCGTTTGACATGTCGATGATCCTGTTTAATAAGATTATTACGATGTTTAATCGTACAGTGTTTGGTATGTGTATAATAATGGGCTTTTTGTCATTTTTTAAATGCACAAAGCAAAGCAGGAGCCTTGTCTGTCATAAGAACCAATGGTTCTCCAAACTGCTTGATCAGCCTTTTCATGAAGGAATAAGCTGCTTGATGATTACGTGTTTTTCGAAGTTGAAAGTCCAGTGTATGTCCATCACTATCAATGGCGCGATATAAATAACACCATTCTCCTTTGACTTTAATATACATCTCATCCAAATGCCAAGCCTGGTGTGCTGATTTGTTTTTCTTCTTCCACATTTGATAGATGAGATTGCCATATTCATGTACCCAACGCATGATGGTTGTAGGATGAACCGATACACCACGTTCTTTCAAGATTTCAGATACGTCACGATAGCTTAAAGAAAAACGACAGTAGTAGCCAACGGCTACTAAAATAATGTCTTTCTTGAACTGTTTTCCTTTAAAGTATC
>NZ_NTVM01000091.1:0-2517 GCF_002558005.1 Bacillus sp. AFS012607 | reverse complement strand
TCAGAATGACTTGTCTTTTTTGTGTTTTGTAAAATAAACTTGTAATTAATGTGGGCTCTATGAGTAAGTTTATCTAACAAGAAACAACTTTATTTTATTAGAATTTCACATTTAAGTAGCATACCTTCAGAAAAATATGACTAAGCTTTAAAGTCTATTTGCTAACAAGAATATATATACGAAGTATTACCCTCTGGAGCCTACTCACACCCTCTTTTATTTCTGCAGTTGTTAAATGTCCATACCCTATAATAATTCGATTGTAATGTTTTCCTTTTTCAATGGCGTGATCTTCCACAGGATATACTTTCACTCCGAGTTGTTGGATTTTCTCAAGTAATTCTTTTGTGAATTGAACTTGATTGAATTCAACAATCAGATGTAATACTGTAAAATAACCGAAAATATTGATTGTATTTGAGAATGTTGATTTTAATTGCTGGATAAGGAAGTCTCTTCGATTTTTATAGATTTTTTTCATCTTCATAATATGCCGTTCCAAATAATCTTCAGCAATAAATTTAGAAAGGATAAGCTGATTTAAAGAAGGTGTATGTAAAACGGAATGAACATATAAAAGCATATGTTCAACAATCCAATGAACTCTATACGTTATTGTTACAAGCTGCGAAACGCTTTGTCACCGGAGAAACGAGACATGAGGGGATTGGGACGGCAAAAGAACTAATTACAAAAGGTTATCATACTTCACTAGAATACATAGGGGAAAATACTCTTGATATAGAGGGATGTTATAAAGCAAAAAAATGAGTTTTTGAATCTTATTGGGGACATAGGTACTCTATCTATGAAACAAACAGTATCACTTGATTTATCTCATATTGGATTGTCTATAGATCCAGAAATATCTTATATTCATTTAATGGAGTTGGCAGAGAAGGCGAAAGTACATGGAACTACCCTTATGATAAGTATGGAAGAATCATCTAAAGCAGCGGACATTCTTTCCATTTATAAAAAGGTAACTGAGCAATATCATAATGTAGGGATAACAATACAGGCACATTTATACCGCTCAAACAATGATATTCAAGAACTCCTTCATTATCCAGGAAAAATAAGAGTTGTAAAAGGTGCCTATCAAGAAGTTCCGGATATTGCTATGCCTAGATCAACTGATTTAAATCAACAGTATCTTCAAATTGTAGAAAAACTAGCTGAAAACCATCACCCTGTATCTATAGCTACACATGATGAAATTCTTATTAAAGAGATGGAGCAACGTCAATATTTTAGTCACCCTAATGTAGAAATAGAAATGTTATATGGAATTCGTCCGGATATGTTAAGAGATTTGAAAAACAAAGGACATAACGCTAGAGTATATTTGACTCGTGGAAAATAACGGTATTTATATTTATGTCATCGGATAGCCGAACATCCAGAAAATCTATATTATGCAGTGACAGATATGATACATTCACCTTTACCAGAGTAGAGAATATTGAATAGACATTTAATACTAAATGTAAAAATGATGTTGGTTGTTGCTTAAAAATAAGAGCCGGATTTTTCTTAGAATAGAAATTCCGGCCCATTTCATATTGAAATTTTTTTAGTATATATTTGCGTTAAAGGCGGACAGCACCTCTGTAGGTATTGAGGGGATTATGATTTATAATTGTGCAGCCGCCGTATACCTTGTTGTAGAATTGTTTTTGTATGGTTGTGTATTGTATTCTTAGGGGGAGATAGAAACAAAGGAAATTATGATTCTATATGTATTTTAAAAGGGGGATATATACTAGAAATGAAACTAAATGCTTTGTTAGTGAAAGGATTCGCTCTTTTAGCGGTAAAACGTAAATATAGGTATGGGATAAATATCTATTAATGTTATATAAAAAGTGAAGTAATGAAAGGAACGAGTATTCTGCATATGTTTGTTCGGTGCACTTGATCAATTGAGGTATGTATTTTTAATCCAGTATATGTGTTTAAAAAGGAAATGCTATTAATCAATTCAAACCTTGAGCATATCTTAAATGTTTATTAAGAGAATATAGCTGTATGGAAATAGATGATACTAAAGATGAAGGAGATATAAGGCTGATATTTCAGTGAAAAAGGGATAGTTAATAAATATATTAGTGTGCTTCTATATATTTACGAGTAAACAGATAAGCAACTATTACTTCATATAAGTAGAACTTGGGACTCTATAACTAGAGTAGTATATGAGTGTATTATGGATTTTTGTATCGTTGTCTGTTATAAGAATACGTATATCTTCAATCGTTTCTAATAGAGGGTGTGATAAACAAAGAGGTATTAATATTTATTAAAATAAGATTGTTAGTTTCGCTAGGTAAAAACTTCTGTACAAATTAAGTCTAGGGTTTAAATTAACTTGAATATATTTTGGAAGAATAGGTTAAATAGAAGCAGAAGGTAGCTTTTCGGTAATGAATCCTTGGAGAGGCGTATCTAGTTAAAAGAGCATAAAAATATTAACTTGAATATCTTTATAAAAATGTGTTGACGATTATACAAATG
>NZ_NTVM01000090.1:0-282 GCF_002558005.1 Bacillus sp. AFS012607 | reverse complement strand
AACATGAATAAAATCAATGAAATTGATGTCAAAAATGATGTGATCGACTTTGAAAAGGCAGCACTTAATAAGAAATATGAGGATGTAATTAAGCTTAAGGGTAAAGTCAATATGGACGGTAGACGTGAAAAACTCATTGTTGAAGCTTTTGTAAATCTAAAAAAATATGAAGATTGTTATTCCTTTGCTAAAACGCAAGGAAATAAAAATGTAATGAAAGAGGTCAAAGAATTAGAGAAACGAGATATTCAACAATCTACGATAAGTGAAGAGGAAAAGAAA
>NZ_NTVM01000008.1:0-77096 GCF_002558005.1 Bacillus sp. AFS012607 | reverse complement strand
TTGGAATAAACAACGTATCCTTGTAGCTAAGCTGCATGAAAAAGTAGCAAACCAACGTAAGAACTTCCTTCATCATAAGTCTAAAGAGTTAGCTACTAATTTTGATGTTGTAGCTATTGAAGATCTAAATATGAAAGGAATGTCGCAAGCACTTCATTTTGGAAAAAGTGTCGCTGACAATGGTTGGGGTATGTTCACTTCTTTTTTAGCTTATAAACTACATGAACAAGGCAAACAACTTGTGAAAATAGACAAATGGTTTCCTTCCACAAAAACATGTAGCAGTTGTGGAAATGTGAAAAATATGTCATTGTCTGAGCGAGTCTATTCTTGTATATGCGGTGTAAATCTTGATAGAGATTATAACGCAGCTATCAATATCAAAAATGAAGCAATACACCTATTGGCGTTAGCATAGATAGCAATAAAATAACCCTTGGAACAAGGGAGTTAGCTCGGCTGTCTTAGGACGAATTTGTTAGCTACCAAAAGTAACGACTAACCGAGAAGCCCCCACTCCAAACAGTCCGTTAGGACGTTAAGTGGCGGGTAGTTCACATAGTAGTGAAATAATAATTAACCCTAGAGAGGCAGCATTAAGAAAAGCGAAAAAAATAGAAGTTGTTTCGGATGCATTAGATTCATTTTTCGAAGAGAAATAATAATTATATACTTACTGTGTAATTTTTACATACTTAAGGGGTGTAATATTACAAATAAAGTCGTTAGAGGTATGTTAATATGCAAAAGAAAAAAGAAGGTTATTATGTACATGTGTATACACTGAGAGACAAAAGTACAAAATCAATAAAAATAAAACCATCGCGTTCATTGAAAGAAGAAATGAATGTTTTAGCTCTTAAGGACAGTGATATTTTTCAAATTCAAATGGTATGGTACGATCCAAACCAAGAGGTTAAAAAATAATAAAGGTGTAAATAAGGGGTTGTATTTTTAAAATCGTATTGCTATAATATAAACGTAATAAGATTTTACAATAAAATATAAAATTAATCAGTTCGCATATAAGAGAAGACCTCAATATGCGCCATGTCCTTAGGGGACGTGTGCGTGTATTGGGGTCTTTTTGCGTTTTGCGAGCAAAAACATCCGGAGGTGCAGGAATTATGTTGAATTGGTTGTCTGCAAAACTTATGACAACATCAGTAGGAGATTTCTTACTGGCAAAAAATAGTTTTTCGAAAGGGCTTGGTGGTAATGGTGGTGGCGGTAATGCTGAAACCGTTCAAAAAAGCATGAACACTTTGGTGAAAACCTTAATTGGTTTTGGGGGAATTTGGGTAGCAGCTTGCGTTGTATTTGCAGCTATTAAACTATCTGGAGCACAAGGGAAGAATCCTGAAAACCGTACACAAGCTATGATTGGTTTAGCTTGCGCGGCAATTGGAGGCTTTGTCATGATCAAAGCGTACGACATCGCCGCTTGGGTTACAACAATCTAATATAAGAGAAGCTCTCCTCCATTTGGGGAGAGCTTCTCTTATACAAGGGAGGAAACAAAATGAGAAAAGTAACTGTTCCTGTTGATATGACTTCGGAACAAAAAACGCTGTTAGGTGTATTAAGTAAGCGCCAATTGATTTATCTATTAGGTGGCGGGGCCGCCCTTTATTTATATGTTCCATTTTTATGGCAGTTGTTTGCACCTATTGATGCGGTAGTAGCATTTTTTATTTGCCTAATTTTAGCACTACCAACGGTAGTAGGTGTAATAGCGTTTGCTTTTATTTATAAAGAAAAACAACACATGTATCTAGATAGATTTTTACTTATCAAAATGCGTAGCCGCTCCGAAAAAGGCAAGTGGAGAAAAGGGTACGAGCCAACTACATGGGCAAAGGAGAATTTGTAAATGTTAGAAATGATATATTTTGCGGCGATAGCCATTGTAGGGTTTTTCTTTTATCGGAAAATGAATGGGAAACCGCTGTTTGGTTCTAAGAAAAAGGGGAAAAAGCAAGGTGGAATAGAGAAACATACTGCTGAAAAATCTGGAAAGAAAAACAAAAAGAATACGCCTGCTGAATCGGAAATTGATGAGGATAATGTTGATTTCTTTCGAGATTTTGTAGAAGACATTAAGGAAATTGATAATCACATGATTCGGTATCATGATGACACATTTGTCCTAATTGCGGAAGCACATCCGGTTAACTATTACTTACTTTCCAATATGGAACAAGAAGCGATTGATATCAAAATTGAATCATGGTTAACCACATTAGAGTTTAATACGAAAGTATATATTCAAAGTAAGTTCGTAGATTTAACAGATCCTGTACGAAAAATGACAGAAACGATGAAAGGTGCGAAGGACCTTACACCAGAGACGGTTCTATATGGACAAGAAGTTATCGATAACTTAGAGTACTGGCAACGTTCGCAACCTCGATATGAACAAAAACGTTATTTAATTTACCCATACAAGGTTGATATTAGTACGATTACGGCTGATACAGAAGAAGAGTTGGAAGAAAAGATTGTGGATAAGGCGTTTAACGAATTATATCGCCGTTATAATGCTTCTCGAAATCTACTATCGAAAGCAAAAATTAATGTGGAAATGTTAACGAAAGATAAATTAATAGAACTTTTATATGTAGCATTTAACCGTCGGAAAGCCGTAAAAGCTCGTTTCCAGGATTTAATTGAAAACGAGAATTTCTCGCTCTATTCAACAGGGGAAACAAATGAAAGAAAACTAGAGTTAATGAAGAAAGTGCTAGCGGAAGAAAAAGCAGAAAAATCAAATAACGGGGTGGCGTAAACATGAAGTTATTCGGAAAAAAGAAAAAAGAAAAGAAAAAAGAAAAGAAAAAAGTAGAAGCCGAAGAGAAGGATGAATTGGAGCTAGAGGAGGAAGAGCTGGAAGAAGAAGTACCGACGCAATTAGACAATCAAACAACAGTGTTTGATGTTATTGCTCCAGAAGGAATGAAAATTGATGCAGAAGATTATGGGGTCATTAAACAATCTTTAGGAAGTAATACGTTCTTCCGTCCGTTTTATATTCCACGTGATGGGTACCCGCGTATGATGCAAACCAATTGGCTCAACATGTTAACTTCGGCTGGGGAAGTGGATGTCATGATCGATATTCATAAAGAACCAAAAGCTAAAGCAATGCGATCATTAGATATGCAGTTGACGATGTTACGTTCGAATCTTTCTTTCCAACGTACACGAGGAAACATTGACCAAGAAAAAGACTTAGATGCAAAAATTCAAGATACAAACAATTTAATGGATGAAATCCAGTTCAATGAAAACGACTCCTATATGGTGAGTACCATGGGTGTTGCGTATGCCGAATCAAAGAAAGAATTAGACGTTTTATGTGAGTATATTGAAGATGAAATGCAAGCATCGCATTTTAAGATTGCAAGTACTTGGAACCGTGTGAAAAGTGGTTTGAAAGCTACTATGCCATTAGGTGCACCAAATACGCTGCAAGATACCTATCGAAATATCGATAGACGTGCGTTATGTACGTTTGCACCATTTGTATCAGGTTCCGGGAGATTTAATGGTGGCATACCAATAGGAAAGAATAAAATTACTGGGCAAGTAGAATTTTTAAATTCATTTGGTAATGCAGATTATCGCCCGCCAAACTATAACATTGGTGTAACAGGGATCTCAGGTTCCGGAAAAAGTTTACTTTTAAAAATGAAGTTAGCTCGTGAAACGTCACTTGCAGATACGCATGCAATGATTATCGATCCAGAAGGAGAATTCGTAAAAATTACAAAACGTCTAGGTGGTATTAATTTAAATATTTCACCTGAAAGTAATATCATTATCAATCCTTGTGCAATCGCTGTAACAGAACTTCAGATTACGGATAAAGATGAAGAGCTAGAAGCACTTGAACAATATGATAAGAAAGAACTTGTAGAGCGTGATGGCGTGAAGTATGTAAGATTTGTACCGATTTTAGAGAAAATCAATGAAATACTTGGATTCTTTGACATTATTATTCGCGGACAAGACTTTGATCAACCAGGATTAAATGTATTCCAGCGTACAATGCTAGAAGATGCAATTCGTGAAGTGTTTGATAAAAATGGTATTACCTCACACCCTTCATCTTTATATACAGATGAAGTGAAGAAGGTGGATGGACAATTAATTCAGTCTCAAGTGAGAAAGCCAGAACCAGAATTAAAAGAAATCTACGATGTCATAGTAGAGCATCATGGAGACGATGTAAAAGCAGAAGAGTTAATTGCTGCGATTCGTCCATTCTTACGCGATGGTTCAAAACCATTATTTGATGGACAAAGTCATTTTGGCCGTGGTGTAGAAACACAGTTAAATGAATCTCGTGTTGTTAATTTTAATATTAGTCATTTAGAAGAAGGATTCTTAAAACCAATCGCTTTCCACGTTATCTTGAACTATATTTGGGAGCATTGGATTAAGAGTCCAGAACATGCTATCAAACGAAAAGTACTGTATGTAGATGAGATGTGGCAGTTTATTGATTATGAACAAACGGTTAACTTCTTAGAAAAAGTAGCACGTCGTTCACGGAAAAGAAATGCAGGTATGTGTTGGGCCAGTCAGGACTTTGTTCGTATTTTAGAAAATGTGAAAGCACGTGGTATCTTGCAATCTACTTTCTCTTATTTCTTCTTAGAACAAAATAAGATTGATAAGAAAAAAATTCAAGAGAACTTTAACTTAACTGCTGGGGAGCTTGATATTATTCTCAACAATCCAGGAAAAGGAGAAGGGATTTTCCGTGTCGGAGATAGTTCGGTCTGGATTCAAACAGATCCATCAGATAAAGAAATGATGTTTATTGAATCGAATGAAGCGGTACTTCAAGAGCTTCTAAACAATATGAAGAAAGTACAAGGGTACGCAGGATAGTAGCGTACCTTTATAAAGGAAGGTGAAATTATGCTTGAGAAAATAATAGATTGGGTCGGTGGCCTTATTATCCATATGGTAAAGGCCCTACTAGCGCCTATTTATGGATTTATGGATACTATTCCAGTTATAGTCTTTGGTGGAGATAAATCTAATCTAGATTTTTTATATGCGAAGAATGCAGTTACGAATGTATTAGATACCGGTATGCCTGTCATGTTTAAGTTTGTTGCTTTTTGTGTCCTCGTCAGTGTAGTGATTACAGCAGCAAAATATTCAGCAACGACTATGAATCCAAATAATCGCACGGCATTAATTGAATATGCAAAAGACTTAATGATTATCTCGATTTGCCTCTGGCATTTAGATTTCTTTTATAATTTTGTATTTGATCTAAATTCTTGGATTACATTGGAATTTAAAGAGGCGATAAATGGAGTAAATAACGGGAATTTCAACCCGGATCAACAAATACCTTTATTAAAGTCTGGACTGTCTGACAATAAGACGATTACAGAGCTTTCAATGGAAGGCCATAAAAATGATTATATGTTTATCATATTCGGACTATTTATTGAAGCTGGATTAATGATATGGGCAAACTTTTATTATTTAATGCGTGCTGTGACACTATACGTATTAATGTTACTAGGCCCTGTAATGGTAGGAATGTGGTTGTTCCCGCAAAAGAAACAACAGACGTTATATTGGATTCGTGAGTTTATGGGAGCAGTATTAATTCAAGCGATTCACGCAATTACCCTATGGTTAGTCATTACACTTATTGGAGGTGCACAAAATCCTATCATAAAATTAGTATTGCTTGCCATGTTTATCCCAGTTGGTGAAATTGTGAAAAGTTTTATTGGCCTTAGCACCAATGCATCCGCTGGTATTCATAGAGCGGGTACGATGATGGGTATGGGTGCTTTAGCAAGTGTGGCTGGTTTGGTTAAAGGTGTTCGTGACGACTACCGTAGTGCAAAAGATAAAGGGAAAGAAAAGAAAGATGGAGAGAAAGATAATAAAGAAGATGCGGATAACCCGAAAAATGCATTAGGAGCAAATTTAGGGACAGATGTTGGTACAACATCTCGTGCAGCTCGTATGTTAAAAGCAGGTCAAATTGGAAGTTCAATTGGTAAAGCAGCGACAGGACTTGCAGGTATGGCAGCGGGAGCTGGTCTTGGACCGGGAGCGATGGTAGCAGGCTCGCAAGTTGGAAGTGCATTAGGTAGTGCTCCTGGTGCAGTAGCTGGTAGAAGTGTTGCTGCAGTCGGCGAAGGGGCTGTAGCCTTAGGAAAACATATTGGTTCCAGTGTAAAGAAGGGTGCGGAGACGTATTCAAATCTAAATGGCGAATCGTATCCGGAACTAACCGATGAAGATATCGCACAGGATTTAGCTACAAAAGACTTTGAAAATTGGAAAGCTGATAATCCGGATTCTGCAGTCGCAAGTCGTTTAAAACAAGCTTTCCCTGGTGCGTCCGATGCAGAGATTGCTAAAAAAGTAGCGAAAACAAATAGTGATCAAATGTCTCGTTTCTCAAATCAACGGAAACAAGATTTACAAAATATGAAGAAAGCCGCTACACCATATGGAAATGCTAGAGATTTAGTAAACGCTGCAACGAATGCATTCCAAAAGGGGTATGAGGCAGACCATAAAGATACGTTTATGAGTCAGTTACCAGAAAATATGTCAGCAGAAGAGAAAGAGAAACATTGGAACGATCATCTGAACACAAAAGTACAAGGATTTAGAAATCACGCAGAACAGGCGGCAACAAAAGCGGGAGCTATGCCAGTTGACGCAAAGGATAAGCAAGGAAATAACCTGTTTGATAAGTCCTATGTGAATAAAGATGCGTTTGCTTCTCGACTTGCATTAGGAAAGGTCGGAAAAGCAGTCGAGGATGTAAAAGGAGAAACGTTAGAAAGTGGCCATCAAAATATGGGACAAGTCGGTGCTCTTGTCGGTGCTTCTACCGCTGCATTTAAGAAAGCATATAGTGCAGACCATAAGGCTGGATTCATGAAACAATTCCCTGCAGATATGCCGCAACAAGAAAAAGAAGCCGCATGGAATAAGCATTTAGATCAAAAAGTACAAGGATTTCAAAATCATGCGCAACAAGCGGCGGAATCAGCTGGTATTGTACAGCAAAAAGATGGTACAAACTACGCGAATAAAAAAGCTTTCGCTTCTCATTTATCACAACAGTTACAAAAAGATCCTGGTTTAAATGCTATGGGTGTATCTAGCGCAGCAGGCATTCAGAAGGCAGTCAACGGTGTGAAAACGCACGGTTTGACAAGTGGAGCAGGAAGCCAGAAAGCGAAACAAGTAAGTAATGTTGAGAACCTGGTACAAGCCTCTACAGAATCTTTTAAACAAGGCTATGCAGCAGAACAACAGGCAAGCTTTATGAAAAAGTTGTCTCCAACTATGTCTCAACCACAAAAAGAGCAAGCTTGGCAGTCGCACCTGAATGAAAAAGGAAATGAATTTAAAGCAGTCGCACAACAAGCGGCAGTACAAGCGGGAGCGATGCCCGTACAGGCGAAAGATACGAGTGGTAAGAGTCTACATAATCAATCGTATATTAATAAAGATGCTTTTGCTTCGCAATTAACGAAAGGATTACAAAGCCATGCAAGTCTTGGAACGGTGAGTCAAGAAGTAGGTTCTGGAATTACTAGTACGATTCAAGGTGTTCGTTCACATGGCGTTGCAACAGGTGGCGCAATCAATAAAGCTGTATATGCGGCGACACAAACGCAAGCGAGTATCGCACGTGCAGGAGATCTTTCCGTTGCGGAAATTGAACGCTCTTATGCAGATGCATCAACAAGTGTAGCAAATATTGCACAAAGTGCTGGTAAAATGTCTATCCCAACATCTGCGGTGGGACGTATGACACAGCAGAGTACAAAACTTGGCATGAGTGTAATGGAAGGTGCGAAACACCTTATGCTTGCGGATCGCATTGATACGGTATCAAATGCATACTTTAGTGCTGCGAGTGCTGTACAACAATCCGGAGGGAATGCAGTACAAAAAGTGATAAGTGGGACTACTGCTGCTGTTAATACATCATTAGGTGGGAATGCAGCAGAGCGTCATTATAATGTGACAAAAGGCTTAAGTTACGCCGCAGGTGTGATTGGTGGTGCAGGTGCTTATCAAGCAACTGCACGTATGGTAAGTAAACATAATCCGTATAACAGTGCAGTTCGTACAGAAGCAAAAGAGATTCAGGAAATTCAACAGATGGTACCGACAACAACAGATCATACAGGCGTGCAATCGGTTGTAAAAGGTGCCGTACGTCTTGTGACGACAAATAATAAATCTTGGATTGAAGCAAAAGACGCTAGTGGTATGACGCAAGTTGTATCTCGTTATGGTAGTGGAGATAGCAGTATACGATCTGGACAAGTCGTATATCAGGACTTAAATATTTCAGAAGGACAATTAACGCAGTATCGTAATGGTACGAAAGCATCTCCAGCCTATATACAAGATCCAAGTGGTGGCAAAATCAATATCAATCGCTCGATCAATGTAAATCCAAATCAATTAGTAGGAAACCAAAATCAAAGACCGTTACAACAGAAACCGGTATTTAATGAACCACCACTTACGGTCAATCACAAAGTAGACAATGGTCACTTCTATATGTCTGATTTAGACCAAGGTGGCTATAAGAATGTACAAATGGTTGTAGAAAGAGATCGTAGTTACATGGTTGCGACAACAACAGACGGTACAGTGTCACGTATTTCGCCATTCGGAAAAGGAGATACGCGTTTACAAGCAAACCAAAGGATTGAAAGAGCTTGTGAAGTGAAAGACAGTAGTATTAAGCCAAGAGAAGAAATCCTAGTAACACATACACAGGACGAAGTAGTCCGTACAGAGACGCATTTAAATTTATCAGAACATGACCCACAAAATCTGATTTCATTTGCCCCAAACCCTCGCTTAGCACAGCGAAGAGGAAGAAATTCTCAAAATGGAAAATATGGTGTGATAAGTTTATGAGTCAAAATCCTAACGATCCAAATGAACAGAAAAAAAGTAATCCTTTAAAAGATGTAGCTTCCCACTTTATTAAGAAAAAAGGGATGCAAGCGCGTGGGAAGATGGCAAAATTGGCAGGAAAAGTAGGAAAGGCGGCAGCGAAAGCTGCTGCCAAAATGCTAAAAGCAGGTATATTAAAAATTGTGGGTGCTGTTGTGGCAGTGATTGGAGTACCTGCCGCTTTGATTATGGGAGTAATTATTGCTGTGTGTGTGATTTTAGTCTCTTTTGTACCTTTTACCGATGATGAAGATAAGACAGAGGAACAAGTAAAAAAATATATGGAAGTTTCAATGGCTCTGAATGTGGATTGGAAAGAGGTTGTCGCTTTTGACATGGCGCGATTTGATAATGATTTGACTGGTAAAGATCCACATGATGCTATATCATATTTCTTGGATATCCAATATGAAGAATATACGGAAAAAGAGGTGTGCGAGGCAGGACCGAATGGTTCTTGTGAAAAAAAGAAAAAAGAGATGCAAAAAACCAAATCTGAAAGTTACTCCGGACCAGATGTAAAAAAGATATTAGGAGATACAGATTTTAAGAAAAAAATAGATGAGATTAATGCAAGTGGAAGTAAAAAAGTGACAACATCTTCTCATGGGCTAGAGAAAGCCATGGAACTCGCAAAGTTTAGTAAAAGTCAAAAAGAGCGTGCTCGTGAGATATTAGAAGCCGGGATGTTAGAAGGAATGTATGGACATCTTGCTCCTACTACTGGTGGATTTATTGGTGGTATGTGTGTAGGTAATGTGAGTCCTGGTGGAGAGCCTGTTAACCTTAATGCAAAAGTTACAGGATACCTTCCTAAAATTAAAGAAATGGCAGAAAAACATGGTGTTGCTCAATATGTTGGTATTTTGGCTGCCCAAATGATGCAGGAATCAGGTGGAGCAGGAAATGACCCGATGCAGGCTTCAGAGGGGCAATATGGAGACATGAGCTCATCTTGTATAGGTGTAAAGGGAAATGCTCGTGTAGGGTGTATTAAAGATCCCAATATTTCTATAGAAGCAGGTGTACGGGAATTTAAAGATGTACTAGGAAAGGCCAATGGTGACATTGCTCTCGCCTTGCAGTCGTACAACTGTGTGACACGTTCCTAACTGAAAAGGTTAGGCGCTGATTCAATAATCAGCAGAACTATTATTTCGAGAAGTCAAATGATAGGGTAACGCCTTGAAGGGCTTCCTCTGATACTCCGACATGCAGCATACAAAAGATAAGTCTGTAGTTGTGTGAAGCTCGGTGAAGTCGGCTGAGAGCTACCGTTAAAGTATCTCGATACTACGAAAACTGTCCAGCGGTGGATGGTGTAGCCTATAGGCCGGGAGTCTAAAAAGCACTCATGGGTAGAATGGATTCAACAAAACCAACGGGTAGGCAGAATCTGACGAATCTTCGAATGTACGGGTCTAGAACGATGACACATAGAAATGTGTGTGCCACGAGCGTGGTGCTGATGTGGATGAGTAAAAATAGTTGTTATGAAAGTCCATATGTCGTTATAGGCGGCATCAAGTCAGTAGGCTTAAAGGAGAACCCTAAAAGTGTTATGCATAGATAGAAATAATGGAACGTGGAAAGCCACCAACATGGAGAACTTATCTTCGAGGAAGTGTTTGAAGGGAAGGTGTTTGTGAGATTAGCAAACGTATAACCTTCATTTATGGTGGTAAGAGTGATGGCATAGTACCGGTGAAGCAATGGAAACATTGCAGAGGGATAGCCATTAGTCTGATGAAAGATTGACCAACCGTTTCAAAAAGCTACGCAGTCGAATTATAAGGTTCTTGTGAGACTAAAAAAGGTAAACTCTGAAAGGAGATCCGACTTATAAAGAAAACTGAAAAGCTTAGACACGCTGAATATTATGATATGCAGTCTACACTAGATGACTTGTATCAGCAAAGTCAAAACGGTAACAACTTTTATAAATTAATAGAGCTTATGAAGATGGATGAAAACATACGTTTAGCATATCGAAATATAAAAAGAAATATGGGAAGTCTGACAGTTGGAACAGATGGAATGACAATTAATGATATTAAAATGCTTTCAACGGATGAAGTGATAGAAAAAGTAAGAACGATGTTTGGTTGGTATGAACCACAATCTGTAAGACGTGTATTTATACCAAAACCAAATGGAGACCGTAGACCTTTAGGGATACCAACCATATGGGACAGATTATTTCAGCAATGTGTATTGCAAATATTGGAACCAATATGTGAAGCGAAATTTCATAACCATAGTTACGGTTTTCGCCCTAACCGAAGTACACATCATGCACTAGCGAGAATGAAATCTTTAGTGAATAGAAAAGGAAACGGATTTCACTACTGTGTGGATATAGACATTAAAGGTTTCTTTGACAATGTGCATCATGGAAAACTTCTAAAGCAATTGTGGACGATAGGTATACGAGATAAGAAATTACTTTCTATCATTTCAAGACTACTGAAAGCAGAAATTGTAAATGAGGGTGTTCCTCAAAAAGGTACTCCGCAAGGAGGAATACTAAGTCCGCTTCTATCTAATATCGTACTCAACGAATTAGATTGGTGGGTAAGTAACCAATGGGAAACGATAAAGACCTCACATCCATATAAGGGAAATAGTGAAAAATATCGAGCACTAAAGAAAAGCAAATTAAAGGAATGTTTCTTAATTCGATATGCAGACGATGCAAAAATATTATGTCGTGATTATGTAACGGCTTTAAAAATGTTTGAAGCAACAAAAGACTTTCTTAGAACACGCCTACATCTGGATATTAGCCTTGAAAAATCAAAGATTATAAATTTGAGGAAAAAAGCGAGTCACTTTTTAGGCTTTACAGTTAAGGCAAATAAGAAAGGAAACAAACATGTGGCTCATAGCAGAATGTGTGTAAAATCCAGAAAACATGCGTATAGCAAGCTGAAAAAGGCTGTTAAAGATATAAGCAGAGAACAAACACCAGAATCAGTATGGCGATTTAACACGACTGTAATGGGAATACAAAATTATTATTCAGCCGCCACACATATTAATCACGATCTAGATCACATGAGTTGCCATCTCATAAGAACTCTCTATAATCGACTGAGGCGAGATTGGAAAAAAGCCACTAAGAGTGACATGTCAACTGTATTAAGGAAAAGATATAAACGATACAATCCTAAATTGTATAAAATCAAAGACATCGTATTACTACCTATCCATGCGCAGAAGCACAAACCGGCTAGAAATTTTACTCAGTCTATCTCAAATTATACAAAAGAAGGTAGAGAGAAAATACATGATACGCTAAAAGCCGTAGATAGGGAGACACTCCGACATGTACAGCGTTTTTATATGAAGCATCGAACAGTAGAATACAACGATAACAGAATTGCAAAGTTTATTGCACAGTATGGAAAATGTGCAATTACGAAACAAGAAGTTGGATTAGTAGGTTGGCACTGTCATCATAAAATTCCGTTGGAATTTGGGGGACAGGACAATTATGAGAATCTGGTAATTGTACTAGAAGACATACACTTAGCAATTCATAGCGATGATTCAGATAAGGCAAAATCAATCTTAAATAAGTACGACATTATTGAAGATAAGAAAGTGATGTTTGACAAGCTGAGAATATCAGCGCGTCGACATCCTATCTTTGCTTCAATACAAAAGTTGGTCAATTGAATTAGATGGAGCGCCGTATGAGGTGAAAGTCTCACGTACGGTGTGAAGTGGGGGAAAAGGTGAAGATGATGTCAAAACCTTACCTATCACTATTTGGCGAAGGTTTTATTAGTTACGCTTTAGCAAAGGGTGGCTATTCAGAAGAAACAGCTATTGAGTTCTCAAGAAGTAAGAATCATTTAAATCCAGGTGGTTGCTCCGATCCGAATAATTTCAGGACAAAGGTTAATGCGTGCTATGGTGATTTCACATACGTTTCCAAAGTTTTGAAATATTACAAGGATTTAGGGTGTGTGGCGGATGTATCTGGAGAATGGATTTCTGATAAAGGTTGGAAATGGCCAACGAAATCAGGGCGTATTACAGATACGTTTGATGCAGTTCGTGGTGGAAAACAACATAATGCTGTTGATATTGGAGCTATGACTGCTGGAAAAGCTGGAGACCCCGTATGGTCAATGGAAGCAGGTATTGTAACAAACCAAACAGGAAATGTAAACG
Source organism: Bacillus sp. AFS012607 (assembly GCF_002558005.1). Classification (NCBI taxonomy): domain Bacteria; kingdom Bacillati; phylum Bacillota; class Bacilli; order Caryophanales; family Bacillaceae; genus Bacillus; species Bacillus sp. AFS012607. Next base: position 63,926 of record NZ_NTVM01000008.1, on the reverse strand, counting down.
GTGGCGGTCTAGGTGTCTATGTAGACCATGGAAATGGTATTGTATCTCGTTACTTACATTTGAGTAAAATATCAGTTGCACCAGGAACTATGGTGACAAAAGGACAGATTATTGGGGAAATGGGCGGTTCTAACTTTGATAGAGATACAGGTTTCCTTAATATGAATGGATACGCTGTCCATTTAGATTTCCAAATTCGTATTAATGACCAACCAACGGATCCAATGAAATTCTTTAAGAAAAATGATGATCCAGGGTTATCATCTGGTGGCTCTCCTACAATGACAAATGCTAAACGACAAAAGGTACTGGAAGAAGCGAAAAAATGGCTTGGGCAAGGGAAAGTAAGCTATGTATCCGGTGCTAGAAATCCAGCTGCAGGTAGTGCAGATTGTTCTGGATTTACACAATATGTGTTTAAAACTAGTATAGGTGTCCAGCTTGGAGATTGGACAGGTGCTCAAATTGGACAAGGAAAACAAGTGCCAGATATCGGTCGTGCGCAGCCAGGAGACTTAATTTTCTATGAAAATCCGAACCATGTAGCTATTTATTTAGGGAATCAGAAAATGATTCATATTGGTGATAATAAGGGTGTACAAATTACAGGTCTAAACTATACGGCAAGAGGACAACATATGACGCAAGTTCGTAATGTAATAGACTGATTTGGGATGTGATGATATGAAGAAAATCATGAATGTGTTAGCGAATCTGCCTCGTAAGTACTTAGTTATATTGGGAATTATAATGTTAGTAGTAGGCGTTGCTACCTATAATACGATTCATCGTTACATGATGAAATCTCAAGTACAAGAGGAAGAGCAAGTAAATCAAGATAAAATCGAGATGCTTGGAGATAAGCCAAAGGGATTTGATACAAAAGAAGAGGAATATATCGCAAAGACAAAAACTGTAGAGGATTTACTACGAAAAATTTCTAATAGTAGTTATGATGTACCGTACTTGTTTACAAAGGCTGGATTTGGTATTGAACCGATGAAAATGACAAGTAATGAGCGTATGCTGGCTACAGAAGCTGTACAACGATATTTCCTAAATGGGGATCAGTTTTACAATGCGCGAATTACCAAAATTGACCGTGGGAAAAAAGTAGATACGTTTCATATTGAAGTTTTAATTCAACAGGTAAACTTCTTAGAACCACGACAATTTAAAGTGCAGGTAAATAAATATGCACAAATTGTAACACCAATTGCACAAATTCCACATGGACAAGAAGAAGTACCTGTAGATTAAGAAGGAAATGAGGGTTGTGGAGAAAAACACAACCCTTTTTTTAAAAAAATAAAGAGTACCTAAAAATATTTATTGAATATTCATAATTTTCTGATATAATAAAACCATGGTTAAAAGAAATTTGTATATAACGCTAAAATGAGATGGATATGGAGGAATACAAATGAGAATGTTAATTGGAACAGCTGCGAATTTTGTTTCGGGATATTATATAGGGCGAAATTCTGGATTATTAGGAACGTTGCTTGGATGGGCTTTTTTGTTGGGTGGTGGCTATCTGTTAATAGAAAATTGGGATAGTATCACAGTCTGGATGCATAGTTTGAATATTGTACAAGGACTAGATGGTTACGAAGACATGAGCAATGGCTTTATTTTTATCTGCTTGGTAGTAAGTGGCTTTATTCTTATCTTGTTGTCACCGATTTTCGTTATATTATTAGTAATTTGTTTCGTATTAATGAATATTGTAGCTTGTACACTTGTGTTATTAACATCACCAAGTACATGTATAAAGAAGAAAGATAAGGAGAATGAGAGGGAATGAGTGGGAATGAGTACAATTCTAGTTTTAGGTGGATCAAATGGAAGAACGTTAGAGAAGTTGGCCAAAAAAAAGAGACTGCCAGGTTATTTTCCATGATGGGAAAAATCACGGAGGCGTAAATAAAACGTTTCGTAGTGTTATAAAAAAATGCGATGTTATTGTCATTCAAAAAGGTGCATGTGGCCATGTATCTATTGATGTAGCAAAAGAGTACGCAAAGAAGTATGATGTCCCACTATTATTTAATCCGGGATTTGGTGGAACTGGTGCGCTTGAAATGGGATTAAAGCATTTGAAGGTTGCATGAGGTTTGATACATATCTATGGAATTATAATTTCTAAATTAATATATAACATTAAAAAGGTAGAGGCACGCAAGTGGTTTTTCTAGAAGAGTTTAGAGGGTACTTTGCAGTTAAGTTTTTACAACAAATTAGTTTGTTAGAAAACTAAGCAAAATAGTTATTTGGGGGAGATTAGTAGCTGAAATGCTAGATATCTAGCATTTCAGTGGAGTGTTTATCCATTTTTATTATGGGAGTTTTTTCAACTTGCTATTAGAAGAAATAACTCCACAAAATATAGCAATAAAAATTGCGACCCAGGTTCCCATAGACATAGGGATTCCTCCTAGTAATAAAATGAATTACTTCTATATTTTAACATTATTAAATGTTCTGTTGTTAAAAAATGAAGATATTACATAAATGAGATGTTATAGAACTAAACAAAATTCTTATTTAAATAGAGAAGCCCTAGAGTTAGGGGGTCTAGGGCTTCAGGTCTGAGTATATCTCACACGGTATTATAAAGAGAAAAGAACGTATTGAAGATAACATATAAATGTTTCATAAATGTATCAAAAAAATGAACAAATTTTTATTTTATTAATTTGTAGGTTGATACAGTTCCCCAAACGAAAAGAACCAAGTAAAACAGTCTTTGTAGTAGACCTGCAGGTAAGGGAAAAAGAAAAACAAGTGAGATAAGGATTGTTATTACTATTAAGCTTAGTAAACAGAAATATGTCCATTTTCTAGCTTTTTTAAGATTCTTAGCAAAAATAAATAGTCCTGGAAATACAGTAAGCATACCTATCCAAACTAGAATAGAATGTCCAATTAGGTTTACATCTGCAGGAATTAATCCTGAAACTATAGTGGAGATTCCTATTATAAGTATAAAAAGTGTTGCTATTTTATTAATTCTTGTTTTTTCTAGATGTTGTGAAATATATAGTACTCCAATACAAAATGTTATTCCATTAATAACAAAGAGTAAATTCATCCAAAAATGATTAGGGGAGCATATTTCATACGGAGCTATTTCGTAGGTGAATTCTCCACAGGTTGTTACACCTAGATCACTCATTGCGTGACGCAAATAGTTATAAGGTGCTGTAGAAGTGAAAATAAAGAAAGGTTCAATTAAAAAGTATAGGCAAGTTGCAATCCAGCTAAATAAGCCAAACCTGTTTGATATATGCATTAGATTCCTCCTCTTGAAAAAGTATATTTCCATTATAGGTGGTTACATCATTAAAAGTGAAAATTTTCAAGTTGAGATTCGATAACCCTGTTCAACAATATGAGTTTTTCTGGAAAAATGTGTTTAGCGGAAAGACGTAGAAAAAAATGGATAGATCAAAATTTAACAAAATAGTTAATTAAATAACAAAAAGTGGAGGGTAAATACATAAACATGAATAATAGTAATATACATAAATCAGGTTATTTCATACTCATTTATTTTGTAATGACTCAATTTGTTGGGATTATAGGTGTACAATTGTTAGCGAAGACGGGCTGGTATGATATTCAGGGAAACCAACAGCAAGCAATCCAACAACTTCTTGTGCATTGGGAACTAATTGGATTTTCACTTACATTAATAATCATTTTTCTTATATATAGTAAAGAACTAATGAATGATCCCAAGTTATCGATTAAATTATCAAGAAATTCATTTGTATGGATTTTAGTTGGGATCATAGTAGTATTTCTTGCGCAGATGGTTGGTAGTGTTTTAGATAAGAGTGTATTTCAGCTAACTACGCAATCAGCAAATACGTCTAGTACAGTCGCTGCAGCAGCAATATCTCCTGTGGCACTAGTTTCAATTGTTCTTCTTGCACCTTTAGTAGAAGAGTTTGTTTTTCGTTATGCGGCCATAAATATTTTAACTGGAAAGTTTAAACAAACCTCGAGTATACTAATAAGCTCATTGTTCTTTTCTATTATGCATTTTGACTTTCCATTTATATTTGGATATTTTCTAATTGGGCTTGTACTTGCTGTAGTATATGTGCGTACTAATAGGTTACTAGTATCATTTGTTGTTCATGCTAGTATGAACTTAATTGTTGTTATACTCCAGATTTCTTGATGAAAAGCAGCGGATTCGCGCATCTTACTAGTGATTTAGTTTTTTGATGTTTATGAATTCTAAAATTATGGTAAGATTAATAAGACTACATTTGAAAATGTGGGTTCAAGTTGCTGTATTGACTGAATTGCACCAAAAAAACCAATTCCATTACACGGGAATTGGTTTTTTGGTGTGTGTTGTTAGCATAATTATTGACGGCCTAAAGGGGATTTGTTTCTTTGTAGTTTAGTATAACTTAAATAAAAAGAAAATTCAAAAACAAAATGATGAATCTTTACATATTTTTAAATTGCAACACAAAAATGTAAATATATGGTTTATAACGGGTGGTGAAACACTCTCCTATGTTTCTAGTGACTGTATCTTTTATCTGTTTTTGGGGTAGCACGCACATTTTAACGATTTTATACTCTAAGGGATTCTCAAAACTCAATAACACAATTTGAATTGAGATTAAATGCTTTGCTTAGAGTAGTAAAATCAACGTTTTTTGATGTCGAAAATTGCTTAGCGTATATTTTCGTTAAAATGTTGGCGGTACCCCATGCCCATCAAGCTAAACTTATATAAGTTTAATTTCACGTGAGATTTTTTCTTTTTTCTAAAGATCCAGTGTAAGTGCTTTAAAGATTGGCATACCAAATAAGCCCTATCGGGTTTCAATTTTTTGAATTACGCTACATGATTGTGAGACATAGAAAAGTTGTATACGACGCCTAAGATATTAAAAACTGTTTTCTTCTCATACCTATGGGATTTTCGTCCGTTTTTCTGTAAGAGATTAAACAAACGTAACAATATCTTTGTTAATTCTTGGGTGTTTTTTTGTAAAGATTGATAAATAAGTGGAAAATAATCTTTTATGATATAAACCGCTTTATATTCGCTTAGTTCTCGTTTCTTCTTGATGAGGAGTAATTGACGCATTTGAAACATGGTGGAGGAACAAAGAAGGATGCTAATTAGTTGTCCATATAAATGACACTCTAGCCGTTCTAATTTCACAGAATTACAGTGATGAATACGAAAAAATGATTTCCACGTTTTAAAAATAAGTTCAATTTGCCATCGTAAAGAGTAGAAATCGTATACTTGTTCCTTTGGTAGGTATTCCAAAGGAATATTTGTAATGTAAAAGTTAATTGCACTAAGCCGTTTACTGCGTTCTTTATAGGTAATTTGCTTCTTATGTTCTTTAGATGCTAAATCCTTTTGTCTACGTTTCATTTGCGTTTCAGTCAATTTATACAGAATTAGTCTTGCAGGAAGCTTTTGATACATTCCAATATAGATTTCAGGAATTTCATATGTTTCACCTGACTGTAATTGGTCAATAAATTGCTCCATATCTAATTGGATATACTCAGATTGCTTTTTTATGGTTCCATTTTGAAAGTATTCAGGTTCTTTATTCTTCTGATATATACGTGTATTAAGCTTTAATCGTGAAATAAAATAAGCACCACACTCGCTTATAGTATGTAAATCTTTTAAGTCAAAATATCCTAAATCACGTATAAATACATCATTCGGTTGAAGGGATGTTAAACAAGTAGAAGCATAAGTTTTATCATTGTGTTTTCCTGCTCCTACATGAACATGAAGAAATTGACCACTTAGTAAATCATACTCTAGTTGAATTTTTACTCCAGCACTTTGACCGCTACCACCTGAACCTTGATATGTAGAAGTGAATTTATCTGGAATTTGAAAATGTGTAGAATCCAATATGCGGATACGTCGAAAATAGTTTGTATACAAAGTTGGAATCTTGCTAGAAGAACAAAATTGTTGATGAAGTAAATGTGCTAAGAGTTGTTGTAAAAACTGAACAGCCTGAGGGTTAAAACGTTGATTGAGTCCCTCTGAACTCATAGAAATACCGGTGTTAGCTTCTAATCGACTACATAATTGTGTCAATGAAGAATGAGCTACATTTTGGCTTAACCAGACACACAAAGCTACTAAATCTTGTGCTCGATATTTACTTTTTCGTTTAACAAATCCTATATTTTTAGCTAATTGCTCTAAAGCATCAGGTAACATATATCGTTGTAACTCTTGGGAATACAATTGCAGCTCATCTTGAATTGAAAAGCACATTATAAAAACATCCTTTCTTTTGATTCTAAAGAAAGGTTAACGCTTTTTCCGTTTTTATAACAGGTTTTTTCGAAGGTTTTAACTTAATCCTAATTATATTTTTTATAAATTCTAAAAGTATATTCCCTATTTTGGGTATGATACTTTGTTTTTGGTAATGAGTTTTGGAACTAGATTTTAATCATATTTCAGTCAGTTTTGATAGATATAAATAAAGTTTCTTAAACGGTCATTTTTGGTACTTGTAACGAAAACATTGTTATATCAACGGATTTAGCCTTAACGTACAAAATCCGCGAAATTGGCGGTACCCCTTTTGGAGCAGAATGGGGAAAATCCAGAGGAGTAACGGGACACGATAGAGCAATAAAAACAGCAGCAGTCTAGGACTTTAATTCCAGATGTAAACCGATAATAAAGTTGTTTAATTTTGTTATGAGAATATAAGAGCCTTACTACAATCTAGTGTGTAGTAAGGCTCTTTAAAGTTGTTTAATTTCTATATATTTAAAAGGCATTTGTACTTAAAAATTATTAATAAAGTTGTTTAACTCCTATTGAACTAAAGCACCAGTTAAAGAAGGGAATTCTATATTACCTCGTATACTTCTTCTAAATACTTAATTGATTCTTGTTGAGCTTCTGATTTTACTTGAATGTCGATTTCATAATCTTTTCTGAGATGTAAATAAAGTGATATTGTAGATTTAATTGCATTATAGCAGCTTTCTTTTTCGTGGATGGCTACTGTTTTTTCTAATTTCTCAATGAAGTCTGGTGCATCTTCTTCAATTCTTCTTACCCCTCTTGGTAAAGAATTATTTTTTATTAGCACTAGCGGGCCTATTGCATTTTCTCTGAGAAATGAAAGGAAATCGATTACTTCAAACAATTCCCCTCTTCCAAGTTTAGTAGCAGCATAATGTATCCAAACCCAAAATCCATCTTCAATCCATTGCATATCTGGATAGGGAAAAGAATAATTAGTTTTATTTAGTATCTGACTTACTGTTGAACCTCTTTGCCAAACTACAATAGGTTTTTCAACTCCATTCGAAACCTCGTCAATGGTTACAAATTTTAAATCTACATGAAGAATAGGGGCATTGTACAAGCAAATTAGTAGTCGAGGCTCACCCACATGCTCCCCAGTGAATCCCGATAGAAGATGACCAAACCCACTTGCAATTTGCAACCTGTTCTTCATTATTGCGTCTTGGAAGGTTGAGTCATAAACAAGAATCAAATCTATATCACTAAACTGATCCATAGTATTGGTTATTATTGAACCACCTGCAAGTATACCTATAAAGCGTTCATCTTCTTGTATTTGCTTTTTTACTTTTTGGATAAAATCTTCATGCTGTTTTAACATGCTAATCACTCCCGTAAATTGACCTACTAAAAGTAGGTATTACTTCAGAATAACATAATAGAAATTCAAATTCCACAGTGGTTATTTTGCTATAAACAGAAAAATATGCTTTCTTATTAAGTTAAACTACTCCGTTATTGGAAGAAGGATTTTTAAACAACTATATTATTTTTAAATGACTTTATTGAAAATTAAACAACTTTATTATCGGTTTGCACCAGGGCTGCTGTTGCTGCGTCTTCATCAACATTATTTTTTTGTGTCAAGAACATGGAACGGATGTTTGAACTCTTGCACCGTTATTACATAAGCAGACGCGCCAAATTGACTGAGAATTTTCCTCCTTTGCCACTTCACTCGAATTATTCCCGACATTTGTTTTCGATTAAAAGAAACCGACTACTCGGTATGTTTTAAAGAGAATGTGAGTAATGTTATTTTTCATAGTCATAATATTACTAGTATTATTATGACTATGAAAAATATAAAAAAAACACAACGTTCCCCACTAGCCATGGCTATACTTGCGCTTCTTGCAGAAGAACCCATGCACCCGTATCGAATGCAGCAGCTCATCAAAGAAAGAGGAAAGGATCAAATAATTAACGTACGCCAGCGTGCGAGTATTTACCAAACCATTGAGCGTCTACTGCGGGACGGACAGATTTCTGTTAAAGAAACGTTACGAGAAACCGGAAAACCTGATCGAACTGTTTATGAAATAACTAAGGAAGGAAGAGAAATATTAATAGAATGGATTCGTGAGGTACTATCTACACCAATACAGGAGTTTCCTAATTTCCCGGTTGCAATATCGTATATCAGTATATTGTCACCGCAAGATGCCCTAGAGAAACTCGAGCAAAGGATAGATGTACTAGAAAAAACAGTACAACAGATCGATAATAATCTCCAAACCTACAAGAGTCTCATTCCAAGACTGTTTATGTTGGAATCTGAATATCAAAAGACGGTATTAGCAGCAGAATTGGAATGGGTTCGTTCTGCCAGCGAGGATATCAGGAATGGCTCCCTTTTCTGGAACGATGAGTGGCTCCGTGATATAGCGGAGCGACTGACCAGCCAAGAGGAGTAAGTAATTTTCAAAAAATGAAGGGAATTAATAAGGAGAAGTTTCGCATGACAAACAAAGATGTAACAGCAAAAGGAATGGATTTAACCAAAAGCGATTTGAAAAATTTTGATCTTCAAGCAACGGACCTAAAATACGGAAAGTTTTACTATAGTAATCTAAAAGCAACTGAACTATAGCCAATCTGATTTAACAGGGTGTTCCTTTAAATGCAGTAACTTGGATGACGCTGTATTTTATGGTGCCAGTTTGAATAAGGCTATATTCGATAAATCCGACTTGAAAAACGCATCTTTCTGAAATGCCTTTTTAAACAATGTATCATTCAAATCGGAACTAAAAAAAGTGATTTTTGATGGTGCAACGATGGATAAAGTGACGTATACGATCCTAAAAGGAAATAAAGAAAACCTTGATCATGTAAAGGTCATATAACAAGACTACTTCGGAAAAGGAGGAACACTTTCGTGAAACGAAAAAAGAGCAACTTAGGCATCGTCATTGCAGGACTTTTACTTGGTATATTAATGGGGTCAATGGATGGCACTATAGTCGCAACTGCTATGGGCACTATCGTCGGTGAGCTTGGAGGGTTAGACAAATTTGTTTGGGTTACATCGGCCTATATGGTTGCAGAATTGGCCGGCGTACCGATATTCGGCAAGCTGTCAGATATGTATGGTCGCAAAAGATTTTTCGTTTTTGGTCTTTTAGTATTTATTATAGGATCGGCTTTGTGCGGGACAGCGGATTCCATAACGGAACTGGCAATATACCGCGCTATTCAAGGTATCGGCGCAGGAGCGATCATTCCAATCGCTTTTACAATCATGTTAGACGTTGTTCCATTCGAATCGCGTGGCAAATTTGGTGGTGTCTTTGGTTCTATTTTCGGCCTTTCGAGCATATTTGGACCACTTCTAGGCGCGTACATTACCGACTATATTAATTGGAAATGGATATTTTACATTAACCTACCTGTGGGCGTAACGGCAGTTTTAATGATTGTGTTTTTTTACAAAGAATCCTACGAGCATTCTAAGCAACCAATCGATTGGGCTGGTGCGTTTACGCTTATTGGTGCAGTAATCTGCCTGATATTCATGATGGAGCTTGGGGGCAAACAGTTTGCATGGGACTCTGCTGCTATTTTGGGACTATTCGCCGGGTTTATCCTGTTAACGATTGCGTTTCTTATTATCGAGGCAAAGGTAAAGGAACCAATAATTTCGTACAGTTTATTCAAAAACCGTTTGTATACAACTAGCATCCTAATTTCCTTATTTAGCGGTGCGGCGTTCATCGTCGCTTCAGTATACATGCCGATTTTTATTCAAGGTGTTTTTTGGGGGAAAGCAACGGATTCTGGCCTTGTGCTGCTCCCAATGATGCTTGCATCTATCGTGACTGCAATGATTGGCGGTTTTGTGATAAACAAAGTATCTTATAGAACTGTTATGATTTCGACTTTGTTAGTGTTAGTCGCCGGTGTTGTGCTGGCATCGACCCTAAAGAGTGATTCGACGCGATGGTTAATAACATTAAGTATGATATTAATTGGTTCAGGTATCGGATCTTCGTTCTCTGTGCTTGGCAATGCTGTCATTCACGGAGTAGTGGCGAGACAACGAGGAACTGCGAACTCCACACTTACATTCATTCGATCTCTTGGCATGACTATCGGAATAACCACGTTCGGCATTATTCAAAGCCAGCTGTTTTCGAATAAATTGGCGAATTATCTTCAATCCATGGGTGGCAAAGATGCCCAATTGCCAAAAGGGCTTGACCTGAAAGACCCACATATACTGTTTTCACCAGAAGCGCGTGAACACATTCCGCACGAAATTTTGGACCAAATGAAGAACATGCTTTCCGACTCGATTACGCATACATTCGCATGGGCGATTATTCCCGCTTCTCTTGCATTTTTTATCTCCTTTTTTATGGGACGATCGAAGCTTGATGCGTCTGCAAATGCGGATGAAGAATATGTTTCAGGACATTAAGGAGTTTTGCAAAATGAACTGCTGCATACTCGCTGCAGTTTTAAATTAATTATTTCAAATAGATAGGTGGTAGTAAAGAAATGGCAAAATTTTTAATCAGTACAATGCCTGCTACTGGACATGTAAATCCAATCCTGACAACTGCAACGAAATTGGTTGAAGAAGGGCATCAAGTAGTATGGCATTCAGGACCGGCAATGGAAGGGAAAATAAAAGCTACCGGGGCAAGTTTTGTTCCATTCAAGCATACGCCTGATATTATTGAAAGTGCGATAGATAAACAGGAGAAGGGCCTTGCAGCAGCAAATACTGCTGTGACAAGCTTATTCGTCGACCCCATGCTTGGTCAGATGAAAGATTATCAGGAGATAATAAAAGAATTCCCCGCAGATGTATTAATTGTTGACATGTGTAGTCTAGGAGCTTACCTTTTTCATGAAAAAGGTGGTCCGGTTTGGGCAAGCGTAGGAATGATTCCTTTAAGAACCGGAGAAAGCGCCATGCATGGATCCGGAAAACCTCCAGCTAAAAGTGCTCTTGGAAGGCTTAACAATCGTATGATAAATTGGATCGGGACTAACGTTATGTTAAAAGATGTTACTAAAAAAATGATTAATGATCTTAGAAGTATACAAGGGCCTGAGATCCCTAAAGGTAAAACCGCTTTTGATTGTCTTATGTCTCCATTCTTGCATTTACATGGTACAACAGCAGCATTTGAATTTCCATATAAGGAAATCCCATCTCAACTTCACTATGTTGGACCTATGCTGCCTCCAATGCCGACAGATTTCATACTTCCCAAATGGTGGTCAGAGCTTAGCTCAGGCAAGCCTGTCGTTCATGTAACTCAAGGGACGGTTGCTACTGATGTCGAGGAGCTGACACTGCCGACAATTAGGGCAATGGCGGATGAGAATGTACTTGTTGTCGTTACTACGCCAAATCCAGAAAAACTGGGGGACGTACCGCGCAATGTACGTGTAGAGCGCATGATCCCACATTCTCTTCTGCTTCCGTATGTTGATGTCATGGTTACTAATGGTGGATATAATGGTGTCAAGGTCGCACTATCCCATGGAGTTCCTCTTGTGGCGGCAGGGATTCTATCCGATCAACCCGAAGTGTGTGGTCGTATTGAATACTTCGGTGCAGGGGTTAATCTTAAAACCAGTACCCCAAGCAGTTCTCAATTAAAGGAAGCTATTTTAAAGGTACTAAAAGAGCCAGCTTATCGTAGAGAAGCAAAAGTCATTCAGTCAGATTTTGCTTCCCATGATAGTGCAACGGAAGTGGTACGATTGCTTGAACTTCTAGCGAAAACAAAAAAGGCTGTTCTTCGAGAAAGATTGTAAATGATTGCATCTGTCTCTGTTGATTTGTAGTGTCAAGTGAAAACGTGAAGATAAGGCTTTCCTTAATCCTACGAGCCATATGAGATTATTCTCTTATAATTACATGGCTTTATAATATTGTTTAGCCAATAATAACTATTACAAAAAAATAAATCAGGTGGTATAAATGGAAATTCGTTTTGTAAAATGTTCAGACTACGATATTATTTCTCCACTACTCAATGAGTGGTGGGGGGGGAAGGAATATGTCTGATATATTTATATATAAGTGACATCTATTCTGGATGACACTAAGCCCAGTACTCCCAAGCACCTTCACTTATAATTTGAATGTACAAGTGGAGGTAAAAGCAAATAAATTATACTTAATCTTATTACGAGGTGTTATTAAATGACAGCAGATAAAATTCCCCGTTAAGCCCGTGATCCTCCGTGACCATTCATATATTATCCCATTCATAATTTTATTAAAAAGGAGAAATGATATATGATTGGCCCAAGAAAATTGACAAGAGAAGAAAGAATGGAAATTGCTTATACGATAGCAAAACAACTATTAGTGAGATATGGTTCAAACGTTAAAGCTATTGGAATCTATGGCTCTTTAGCTAGAAAAACTGATGGTCCCTTTTCTGATATTGAAATTAAATGTATTTTAAATCCTTTAGAAGAGAGCTATAGCTATGAATGGACATCAGGAGATTGGAAGGCAGAGGTGAATATTGATTGTGTAAAAGATATTATAGAAGAGGCTACCACAGTAGAAGAAGATTGGCCGCTCACACATGGACAATTTTTCAACATATCTCCACTTTATGATCCTGATGAATTTTTCCAAGCGTTAAGACAAAAAGCTGGTTCGGTAGAAAATAGTTTTTTCAAAGAGGCCATTTGTAAAACATTAGTCGAGGAAATGTATGAATACATGGGAAAATTAAGAAATATAGAATTTCAAGGTCCCAAAACATTCTTACCTACATTGGCGATGAAAATATCAACTACAGGTGCGATGATATTAGGACTACATAACAAACGATATTTTACAACATCCGCTCAAGTATTACCCGAGGCTATGTCTTTTACTGATAAACCTGATGGATTTGACGAGCTCTGCAAAATGGTGATGTCAGGATATCTTTCTGACTCAAAACAAATTGTTAATTCATGCGAAAAATATTGGGAGAATTTATTAAAGTGGTCAGCCAACCATGACTACATGATAAAATGTTCAAGTGACTTGCCTGTACGATCAAAATAAATCTACTTTTCAGGAAACAATTGTAACTAAATGTCTGAAATTTATAAAGCTATAACGAAAATCAAAACAACTCTAGGGATTTCTCACGAGTTGTTTTTTTATATTAAATGAACTCAATTATTGTGGACACCTATGAAAAGATGAAATTTTCGTTTTGTGGGTACTTCAAAATCTTAGCTTGATGGTGATGTGGCGGTACCCCATTGCCATCAACCTAAGAAAACAGTTCACCCCAAAAACGATAAATAAGCTTTTTCGTTACAAGAAATCCTAAAAATTTCGTTATGGGGGTGTAATAAAACTTTAGGTTGATGGGCATGTGGCGGTACCACTTTTTGGTGCGAAATCTGTTGATAGATTTTGCACTTTTTTTAATGTTTAATAGGATCAGAATGATATAGTGCCCCTATTTCTTGTAAACTCCTTTTCTCCATACCCACTCAATAGGACCATAACGGAAATATTTACTCCAAATCTTGCTGAATATAATTTGTACAAAAATAATTAAAAGCCCAAAGATACATAGTTGCCAGTAATATACGTGTGAGACATCTTTAAAGCACCACGAAAGAATGACAAGAGTTAGTATACTTTGGCTAATGTAATTCGTTAAAGCATACTGACCAACGTTCATAAAGGGTTGCAGACATTCTATATATTTTTTATTCTCACAAACTCTCAGTAGAGTACAAATATAGAATATAGCTAGCGTTTTCCCTCCAAATAGAATCCATAGTTGTACATCCTGAGAGTAATAGACATCTGTTTTTATAAAGTAGTAGATAATAGGACAAGAGAGAAGACATGAGATACATAACGAACTCCACTGTAAAAATCTAATTTTCTTTATTAATTCCGGTACCCTTTTAAAAATATTTTTCTTACCAGCCCATAACCCTATTAAAAATAAGCCTATATATTCAGGAATTCCTATTAGTAGTTGCTGGAATTCCTGAGTCATTAGAAAGAAAAGACGTGCTTTTACTTGATGAGAATAATGTATAAATAGATTTACAGTGTGATTGGTAGTGTTACCTGTAAACATATATTGATAGTAATTTGGTACTTCAGTAATAGAAGAACTTGCTCGTAAAAATACAATAATATGTAATACATAGCTAACCGTTAGGAAACTACAACCAGCTATAAAAATAAGCTTAGTAGATCGCTTATAAAAGAACAATAGAATAAATCCAGCTATAGCATACGCATGTAGAATATCTCCATACCATAGAAAGGTGAAGTGGAGTAAGCCGAAGACTAGTAAAATACATAGTCTCCGGGTAAATAGCTTATACATAGGATATCCTTTTGCTTCCGTATTTTTCATAAAGATATAAAATCCTACTCCAAATAAGAATGCGAAAATAGTGTAGAACTTTGTTTGTATAAACAAATCTACTAAAAAACGAATCGTTTTATCTGTACTGGTGTAACCTGCCTGATTAAAGGGATCTAGTCCCGTCATAGTGGGTAGATTCGCAAATAGGATACATAGTATGGCGATACCTCTTATTATGTCTAAAGAATGAATACGGGCGTTTTGTTGCATGTTAATTCTCCTTTCTTACAAAGAAAAACGAGCACTATACTAGCTAGCGCTCGAATTACGTCTTGCAAAGAATCCATCATATGTAGCAGCTGACACTGCCCCTTCTAGACGTTCAACTTCTTCACCTCTGTTATAAGCTACAACAACTGGAGTACCTGGAATGTCGAACTCTTGAAAGGCACTTTGATTTTCTGGTGTAGAGATATCAATACGATAGATGGTTCTATCATGCTTTTTTGACATACGATTGATATCTGGTGCAGCTTTTTTACAAAAATGACAGGTAGGTTGATAGTAATACGCAATGAACTCTTCATGGGATTGTATTTTTTCCTTTAATTCTTCTTTTGAAATATCTTTTATATTTTCAGGTGCTTCTTTTACATTTGCAGCAGATACAATTGTTTTTTCTGGTGTTATAGTTTCTGTATTGACTGATTCATTCTTAGTTAAAGTAAAGATCGCAATACAAGCAACACATAAAGTAGTAACAATTGCTCCAATTTTGTAGACTTTTTTCATAGTAAATTCCTCCTTAAAGAAAAAAAAGGACAAACCTCGCCCGAGTTAACTGGGCGTAAGGTTTGTCCTTCACGCTACGTACAATAGAGTATAAACAATGGAAACAAATTTTCTATCTATATAATACCATAAGATTTATATAGAATGCTATAAGAATTTTAAGAGAAAAACAAAGGAATAAATTAATCATAAATTTCATGTACCAGACTAAATATTAAAAACAATAAACAGAACAACAAGGGGATTCTCTGTGGTGTATCCAACTGATAGGGACACTATCCTCCTCAAATAACATTCAACAAACACATCTCAAAAAGTGTGTGTACTTATGAAGTATGTCTTAAGTACATTTTGATACCTTTTGAAGTAGTTATATTCTTGAAACCTACTTTATAAATGTAATTATGGTGTATAATCCCAACTTAGGTTAATGTGTGAAAAAGAATTAGAAAAGATTTTTGTATTTCCTATTAAAGTAAAAATAAAGGTGAGACAATAGCATTAAATAAAAGTTGAGGTGATTTCATGAAGAAAATATATTTTCTTCATGAAAGAGATAAAATAGATAATATCCCTGTATTCACAAATTATTACCAGTATCAGGAAATTACTTATTTTTTACGTGTTATAGAAGCACTTGATCCTCAATTTGTGGAAGATTTAAATAAGATTGTACCAATCTATACGACAGCGGAGCGATTACATAAAGCATTAGAGGATTCTAACGGTAGTTTTGTAGATATGAGTGATTGGGCAGTACTTGAAAAAGCAAATAATCAATGTAATTCTCATCTTCTAGAATTAAGAGATGCAATTATCAAATGGGCTCAAAAATATAATTTAGTGGATAATTCATTAAATAAGAAAACGTTTTTAGAAATTGGACTTTGGGCTATACCTAGCAAACGAAATCATCCTGCAGAAATAGAGAAAAAAAGAAATTTTATAGCCAAATGGGTAGAGAGCTACCACAGTAAATTATTAATTGGTCTATAACTGACTCAATTTATATAGAGGACGAAGAAGAGTTAGACGAAAGTAAAATCAAAGACAAAGTTTTCACTGGAGATGAATTTCCTTTTGTTTTTACTCCAAACTCTGAAAATATGAATCAGTATAACATTACAGGATTTACCATTGAAGCACATAGCTATGAGAACATTTATCCCAACTATGAATTTGATTTATTTGAGGCCTTTAATGGAAGAAAAGAAAATATACAAGGGTATACATTTGGGTATGCATGGGATCCTAGAGATCAAACATGGAATGAATTTGAGAAAAAATTAGATATTGCTTTTAAACAATATAAAGATTTATATAAGAATCGTACAGAAAATCATATGAAAAAATTAGGATATGTAGAGGGGAAGGAAAAAAGAAATAAAGAACATTTTGAATGGCTTGTACGTTTTCAAATTCAGGGATGGACGATAAAAGAAATTGCTGATTATTATAGTGAAGAAGAAAAAGTACTGGGTGAAGATACAATAAAAAAAGCACTACATTGCACATCAAATATTATTGGGGTTACATTAAGGTAATCTGTAAAGTTATATCTTTAATTTTAATATTTTTTCCTATTAATAAAAAGGAACACATATCAGCTATATAATATGTGTTCCTTTTTACTGTATATTTAAGGAACAATTATATTTCTATTATTTTTACGTACTCTAGTGTGAATGCAATTACATTTTTTTCTTATATATCTAAGGTGATATAATTATGCTAATGCATTACATCTTACTGTTTTAGTAAACCAAAGTGATAGGATGGTTAGAATGAATGTAATTACAGAAGACTTATTGGAGATATATAAGAAAATTGAAAAAGTGCAGAAAAGATATGGAGACTTGAAGAAGTGTGAGATTCATTTGCATACACCAGCTTCGTATGATTACCGTCTAGTTCCTGATAATTCGTTTCAACAACTAACAGAAAAAGAAGTAATCAATATAGCGAAAGATTATGGTTATTTTACCGAGATTCAGCAACAGAAAATGTTTGCTCTCGTTAATGAGGGTGAATATAAAGGACAAGAGTATCTTGATGCTTTATCTCATCAAAAAGTACCTTATGATAGCTTAAAAGAATACATAGCTTATATGTTGATTGCTCATCAATTATACTCACACAAAATTGAGGTTGTAGTAATATCGGATCATAATACCATTAGTGGTTATCATAAACTCCGGTATGCTCTTAATAAATACTTTATAGAGCGGCTAAAAGGGAAGGTATTAAATCAAAAAAGCATACATTTATTCTTAGGTGTAGAAATATCCTGTGCTGATAAAAATCATGTAGTTGGTATATTTGATGAAGCAAATTATGAAAATGTAATGGATTTTTTAGAACGCTTTGTAATTACAGAAAATGATGGAACTTGTGATCATAGTCTAACAATAATTCGAGCTATAGCAGATATTGGAGGGTTACCTTATATAGCACACATAAACAGCTCAGATTATATAGGAACAAATATCTATAAAAAAAGTTTATTTTCATCAGATACCTTAAAAGTGTTAGGTTTGACTAACATAAGTGTTAAAGGGAAAGTATTAAACTCAGTTAGAAATTATGTGAAAAAGAAAGAATTTTGTTTTCTTCATGAAAGTGATGCTCATGATTTAGACAGTATAGGGATAAACAATACTTGGATTAAATTTAATAGTTTTACTTTTGGAGCTTTAAAGCAAGCGATTAATAATTATAGTTTCTGTGTTTTTACTACCAAACCAAATTTTACAGATAAATATATAAAAGGGATATGTATCGATCCTGGAGATGATGGCTATTTATGTGGAACTCAAGGAAAACAAGATAAGTTTGATAAGAATATGTTCAACTTAGATTTTTCGAGGGATTTAAACTGTATCATAGGCGGAAGAGGTACTGGAAAAAGCACCTTATTGAATATTATTGAAACGATTTTTATCATGGAAACTACAAATAGAGATCAGCTAGAATCTCTTTCACAGCACAAGAGAATTTATATTGTATTTTCTTTAAAAGGAAAGGAATATATTATTCGTTTCCTTCCTCAACGAGATACAGCGAAAGTTACACGGGTAAACATGTTTTTCATAAGAATGCTTTTATAGGTGATACGCTTTAAGATGATAAAATAAAACTTGCTAACCACTTGATGGAATTATTTGGAATATAAATGAGAAGAGAAGATACATTTGTTGCATCCTTAGTTACTATTCAAAAGCGTCGTGAAATTTTAAAAGAAGTTTATAGAAAAGGGTACTCCATTAATAATATCATTCATCGAATAGATCAAGGGGAAATTGGTGATTTTGTAAGAGAGACAGTTTTCAATGGAATAAAACTTGAATTTAAAGAGTTTTTAAATCAACTAAAAAAGGAAAATAGAAATAAATATAGAAAGTATTTTAGAGAAAATTTGAATAACTTGATTGGAAGTCTAGATTCGCAAAAAAACATGTTAAAATTGTTATTGATGGGTTTAATAAAGAAAATAAAGATTTGATAAAAATTGAGCTTTCCCCTAAACAAGGACAGTTAGATTACTTTCTTGGAGATTTGTTGATTCGTATCAATCCAAATAAACATATAGCTAAAACCTTTTTAACATGGGGAGAAGTGGAACGATTTTTATATGAAATTGTAGACCGTATAGGATTCTTAGAGTTTTTCAATTTATTAGCAAATGACAAGTATAAGGAACTGGAAAAAACAGTTTCAATCTTGAACTTTACAAAAAATGCTAGTAGTTCTATGCATGATGTTGATGAAAGTTTTGAAGTAATTACTGAACGCAATTTATCGACAGTTTATAAGAAAATTAAAAGTGAGTTACTTAAGGACAAAGAACTTTTATTATCATCACTAAATAAATATTGTGCAATCATTGATGATTACACACTTTTCTTTAACATTAACTCAAAAGAGTCAATAAATTATGAAAAAGTAATAATGAAAAACATAGAATACTTGTCTTTAGGACAAATGGTAGTTGCAATATTAACATCTATATTGAACTATGGTACATATTGTGGTGATAATAGCCCTTTAATTATTGATCAGCCTGAAGATAATCTAGATAATCAATATATATATATAAGAATTTAGTAACTAGTTTGCGACAAGTAAAAAATGAAAGACAAGTTATTGTAGTCACTCATAGTTCAACAATTGTAACTAACGCTGATGCGGAACAAGTAATTGTACTAAAATCAGATAACAAGCATGGCTGGATTGAAAATAGAGGTTATCCAAGCGATAAAATAGTAATGAAGTACATTGTTCAATACCTTGAAGGTGGAGAAGAATCATTTAAACATAAGATGGATGCATATTCTACTATATTATTGGGCGTTTAAATTTTTTCCGTAAATATAATTATAAAACAAAAAGGACTTGTAGAAATCACTACAAGTTCTTTTTTAGATAATGTAGAAAAGGTGAAACAAACTATCTCATAATTTAAATCGGAGCAAACACCCTAACTACGGGATGTTTTCATTATTCGTCAATTGAATAATGAAAGCATATCAAGTGTGGGAAGAAAAAGACGGTTGGTTAAATCTTGGTGGAGATCAGTGGGTATATAGTAACCCATCGTATATTAAGGTTGAAAAGAAAGAATTAATAAACCTGATTGCAGAGAAACATGCTGTTTCAAAAGTGATAACTTGCGGTTCTATTTAGCCCCATCTTAGTAAGATAAAGTTGCTGCGGGTACTGTAAAATGCAAGTGAAGGGTTTATCATTGATACGAAAGTTAAGGTGATTGGATATCCACAATGCAAGGTACACGTATTATATAACGGCAAATGATACTTATGTTTATTGAATCCATGCAAGAATATCAGGTAACAGAAGGATGATAACAGCAAATAAGAGAGCACTTCAATTACAAAAAACAAAGAAATTCGTATAAAGAAGCCATAGCATATTAGATTGACTCCAAGTATGAGTAATAATACGATGTGAAAATCACACAGCAAGCTACCGCCTCCAATTAGGTATATTGCTGTTAGTATGACCAATTAATATGGTAGTAATATAGAAAAAATAATACGTTGGATAGTGAAGATTTAGGAGATATGACGAAGTTTGGTGGGGACAATAGGCATGGTAAATGAGAGATTTCCGAATGATAGCAAGACATAAAGAAATTTACGAAAAAAAGAGCAATCTCAGGTGAAGTGACCCCTAAAAGTTAGACACGGTTATTTCATTAGGCAGCTTGATAAAAGTGAGTCCGGTATTGTACCGGGCTCATTTGTAATTTTGCCTTAATCCGTTTCGTATTATAATAATCTATATATTTTTCTAATTCTATTTTAAAGTGCTCTACATTTTCAAATTCTTTTATGTAGAGGAACTCCGACTTCATAATCCCAAAGAAATTTTCTATTACTGCGTTGTCGTAACAGTTGCCTTTTCGAGACATACTCTGGACAATAGCTCTTGATTCAAGTGTACGGACGTACTGTCTCATTTGATAATGCCATCCTTGATCCGAATGCATCAGTAGCTGGTGGGTTTCAGGTAAACGTTCCAATGCTTTCTCTAACATGTCTGAAACAAGCGAATACGTCGGTCTAGAACCAATTGTATAGGTAATAATTTCACCATTATACAAATCTAATACAGGTGATACATACAGTTTTTCTCCAAACAATTTAAACTCTGTGATGTCTGTTACCCACTTTTGATTCGGTGCATCTGTATGAAAATTACGCTCTAAAATATTAGGGGCAATTCTACCGACTTTTCCTTTATAGGATTTATATTTCTTCATACGCACAACACACTTTAACCCAAGCTCTTTCATAATGCGCTGAACCTTCTTGTGGTTCACTTTCTGGACACGATTCGTTAATTCATCACGAATGCGACGGTAACCATAACGACCTTCATTTTCCTCATAAATCGCTTTAATCTCAGCTTTCAAATCGGCATCTACATCTGGACGATTCATTTTCTTTACTAAATCATAATACGTGCTTCGAGGAATAGTAGCTAGCTCCACGAGTGCCTTCACCGAATATTTATGCCTTAATTCATAGACTACTTGCGCTTTGTCTTGTTTTGTGATTTTTCCTTGTTTTGAACTAAGGCATTTAACTTTTTTAAGTACTCATTTTCCATCTCAAGCTGTTTAATGCGTGCTTCAAGTGCTTCACTGACCCTTCAGCTAAAGGTTGTTTTAATTGTTTATTTGAATCTTTTTTCATGGATGGACGCCTCTTTTTCTTAGATTGAAGGGCATCAATTCCTTGTGTTTCGAGCTGTTTTTTCCAAACAGAAATCGTTGAAGGGGCAGGAATATTAAAGATAGCTGCCGTCTCAAATAAGGACATACCGTTTTCAATCATAAAGTTTAGTACGTCTAGTTTAAATTGTTGTGTGTAATTTGTACATCGTTTTAGAAAAGCTTCCAGACCATTCTGTTTATATTGGTTTACCCAATTCAAAATGATTGTGTCACTTATACCGAGCGATCTACCCATTTCTCGATAACTTTCATTTCCGTTCAAATAACGTAGAACGATTTGTATTTTTTCATCAGCTGTAAATTTAGCCATAGAAAAACTGCACCTCCAATTGTTAGACTGTGTCTAACAATTGGGGTGCAGTTCAAAGTTGGTTGGAGAATTGCTCTTTTACATAGTTTGTACGTTTATTAATTGGATAAAAATCTTATATTTTTAAATTAGAAGGTATCTCTGTATCTGTGATTTATAGAAGATTATCAATTATCACCCCATGTACCATTCTCATTGAAGTAGTGCTTTTTGAAGTCTCCTTCCTTGTTTTTAACTCTTGCTGTTTCATCGTGGAGCATACGCCCTGTGGTATCCTTGAAGTCTTTGTTGCCTTCTTTGTTATCTAGATAGTACCAAGAACTGTGTTTACCATCCCATGTACTCTTTTTCCCCACTTGCATCCATCCAGTCGTCATTTCTCCTTTGTTAAAGACTTTGCCGTCATCGTTTTTCGTTCCGTCTGCTGGGCTGAGGTAATAAGTATTTCCTTCATATGGTTGTAACCACCCAGTCACCATTTCTCCTTTGTCAAAGGTTTTGTGGTCGTAATTTTGAAAGCCGCTGTAAAGACTCAAATAATACCATTTACCGTCATTTTTAATCCAACCAAAGTTTGTATACGTAATTTTTTTGCCTGATATGGCCTCGAAACTTCCTTCGCTTACTGTCAGGTTACGATATAATTCTCGTTTCTCCTCAACTTTTAAATCATTAATGCCTTTAATTTCTTTATCTAATGTGTGTATTCTGCTTTCGGTACCTAAGTTTATAGATATCCCAGGTACAATTAGATTTCGTTTTTCGGCTATTTTTTTATCTCGTGTTTTTAGTAACGTGGTAAGGTCATTGTCTCCCTTTTTAAATGTATCTTCAATATATTTCGCATAGGTATTAATAATGCTCTCAATGTTATCTGTCTTAAACTCCGCGTTTAAGGTACTGGATTTATCATATCGGAAGGGCTTTGGATCTGTTCCATGCGTTTTTAGATATTTTAAAAATAGTATATGAGCTGCGGCAACCTTAGTGTATATAGGCAAATCTACAATTGCGTTATTTTCTTGCTGAGTGAAGTGCATAAGTGAAGTGAATTTGTCATTAACATCTTTTGCTTGATTTACGGAGTACACCATGTATATCCTTTACACTACCATCATAAAAAGTACCTGTATTCAATGAGTCTTCGAATTTTTCCATTGTATGTTGCTCGCCCTATCTTTGCAGTAAGCTTAGCCTCCAATGCATTTAGTTTTGAATCTAATCCAGCTTGCTCTGGCCATATGTAACTAATTATTGGAGAAATAACCATTCCTACGCTAGAGATTTTCCTCACTGCTGCAATACTTACCTGTCGAATCAGGTCGTTCAATTTTGCGGAATCACTAGATGCATCACGCATAATTTTAGCCACATCTTCTGACGTAATCTGTGTTTTTTGCTTAAGCTCTTCACTTAGATCTTTTAAAAATCCTTTTGGTAGTTGGTGTACGTTAATATTCATAATAATATCTTCCTTTCTATCGAATAAAATATCCTATCCCTTTGATTAAGAGATAGATAAAAATCCAAAGGATTGTATGTTGTGACTCGTAAGTACATACGCCTATATTTGATATGCGTTTGTAAGAATTCTATTTGACAAAAGAAATGGAGAGAGTCAGCAAAATACAATCGTAATTTGGATTTTTAATATATCCTTAATCTAGAGTAGCATCCCAAAAGGATTGAGACATTAAAATGTATTTTTCTAATACAGTTCATGGGATAGTAGAGCCGAATCGAGATGGCCTGAAATTATTGAATATATTTAAAAATTATTCTAAATCGATTTATTACGAAAGATCTAGTTTGTCTGTCCTGAAGATAAACTAGATCTACTCGAAGTTTTTGTATAATTCAATGTAAAACATGCTAATTTGCAATGTATTTTAATAATAATTAGAAATAACAAAAGTATGGATATGCAGAATTCTCGGCTATCTTAATAGATAAAGAACAAATTTTTTTGTCATATTCTTTGACAAATTAGACCTTTATATAGTCCATATAAATCTAAGATACTAATTGTAGGAAGAGTGAAAAAATTGTGGAGCTAAAAATAAGGAATTATGTTGGAATCAGTTAATACAACTCAAAACCCTAAATTGGAAAGTAATGTATTTGTCGCATTCTTTAATAAAGAATAATATTAAAGTTTAAGTTAATGAGTCCCTATATTATATTTATTAACATTAAAAAAAGAATTACATTAAAAAATGTATAATATAATATCCTTTATCCAACAATTCCGCCCTTCATTTAAGTTACGTCTAACATTTATTTGATAAACGATTCGGGCATAATTAAAAAAAAGACTTAGCCTTTATAGATTTTATATTGTTAAATTTTTATTTAAATTTATAATGATTTATAAAATTAAAACTATTGATCGGAGGCTGTTTTACGATGAAAGTTTCCAAACAAACATATTATGTAGAAGGAACAAAAGATGCAAAAGAAAATTATATATATGAAGTCTTATTAGAATCTGACACATCTTTAATGCATGAGGCCGCCGAGTGTCTTGCAGATACCTTTTTAGGGATTGAAATAGGTGGAAATTTTATTTCAGAGCCAGTACTAACTGCAGTACATGTATCTAAAAAAACAATGACAGAATTTCTAATTGAATTTTTTGAAATACATGCGAAAGAAGGATTAACAATAATTGCGAAAGATAAAAAATCGAATAGAATAGTAGGCGTTTTTGCGTCAGAATTATATGATCCCACAAAAAATTTCCCAACATATAAAGATAAATATAAAGAATTGAGTAAAATGATGGAATTGTGTGATTATTTCGGCGAGAAATATTCAGAGTTTATTCAATTAAAAACTAAGCAAAAAATAAAAAAAGACGAACACATTCACGCATTTATGATTGGAATAAAGCTGAAATACAATAAAAAGTTTGTTGGTTTGGAAATGCTGAAATTTTTGGAGAAAATAGGGATTGAAAAAGGGTATAAATCTATTTTTGCAGAACTAACAAATATTCGTTCTCAAAAATTATTTACCCTAGAGGGTTGGTCAGCCTCTTTGGACAAGAATGGTAACCCGATTGTATATACCTATGCTAACGATCCAGTCTTTAAAAGTATACCTAGACATATAAGTCTTACCTGCAATCTTCATTACAAATTACTAGATTGATTTTTTCATCATTAGATAAAAAAGGTTAGAGTCGTTCATATTTGACTAATTTATCTTTTAACTTACGTCATCAGTATAAATAGTGGTTCCTTTGAGATCAAAAGCTAGGTATAAGTATATCCATTGTCTCTTTATTTTGAAATATATTTTATCGAATCGTCAAGAGCCAGTAATTCATTTTAAATGGTGACGTAATTTTTTATCTAATTTGGGCCCATTTAGAATTTTATAGGCATCACAAAAAAGTGACAATAGTAGCCAACTGCTATCAAAAAGATATCTTAATTTAAATTTCTTTTCTTTAGATTAGCTTATAAATGATCTTTCTCACTCTACTTTGTAAACGGTTAATGTAATTTTAAAAACTTTGAAATAGAACTAAGATAAATATCCCATAAAAATAGATACTCATGGGTTGTATTTTTTTCTTTCTGTCGATTAATCTTTATGAAATTTGGTGGTCATGAAGTTAAGGGTATTTTAGGTGAATTGGCACCGTATTTATTATCTGTAGACATTGTATTAAGGATTTTGACCAATCATGGAGGATATGAGGGGGGATGTGCGGTAATGGGACACATTGTAGATATTTCAAAGTGGAATGGGAAAATTAATTGGGATATAGCAGCAACACAATTAGATTTTGTAATTGCTAGGGTACAAGATGGTTCGAACTATGTAGATCCGTTATATGAGGAATATGTGCAAGCAATGAAACAATATGGTATTCCTTTTGGTAACTATGCATTTTGTCGCTTTGTTTCTGTGGAAGATGCGCGGGTAGAAGCACGTGATTTTTGGAATCGTGGTGATAAAAGTGCGACCATATGGGTTGCAGACGTGGAAGTGAAAACAATGGATGATATGCGAACAGGTACACAAAACTTTATCGATGAACTAAGACGGTTAGGAGCGAAAAAGGTGGGTTTATATGTGGGTCATCATATGTACGCATCGTTCGGCATGGAAAATGTGCAAGTAGATTTCGTATGGATTCCTCGTTATGGTGGTAACAAACCAGAGTACCCTTGTGATATTTGGCAATACACTGAAACAGGAGATGTACCTGGTATAGGAAAGTGTGATATGAATCAATTAATGGAAGGGAAATCATTATCCTGGTTTACAGATCGAGGAGAAGAAATGATGAGCGAGAGTGGAATGAATAATGGTTATAAATACATAAAATCAGGTGATTTTGGTATAAAAGTGTTACAGGAAACAATCCAATCAATGGTTGAATGCGGCATAAAAGGAAAAATTTTGGTCAATCCATTATCGGGTCTTTGTTATATGCAAACAGAAGTATTACCCGATAAGGAATTAGATAAAATTATTTATTGGATGAATACTCGTCCAGGAGGAAAGTGGTGGTATGAGTATATCCAGATAAAGTAAGCAAAACAAGGAGGTCGCCTCTTCCCTGTCGTTAGGATTTTGACAATTCTCTTTTTTAATCTAAGGAAGAATCTTAGGAAAAATCATAATAAAAAACTGTAAACATAATATCACTTTCGAAACATTTTCTAAAATGGGAAATGTTTTGAAAGTGATAATGCTTCCATTTGAACAAACTTTCCTTTTCGATATCAATCACACACCATTTTTAGAATAACGCTAGCAGTATATCTAAGTTTAATAGATTACTTGAAAGAGTTATTGTATCAGAACCTTATAAACACTACGCTTATATGACAGCATACACAATAATTTAAGATCATGTTTTTATAAATATATATTCTGAAGTTGTCTTTAAAATAGAAAGACTAGGAGTGTATAGAAGAGAATATTAAGCATGTAATTGGCTTTATAGCGTTGTCTAAGATAAAGATGCTATAGGATTAGGGGTACGACTGAGAAGATATTTTTTTGATAATAATTAAAGATACATTTTTCATCTCACCTATTTATATTGCTATAGTAATTCCTTTTTTGTCATTCTTAGATGCGGTTTCTATCCCTTAAATTTATATAACTTAATAACGAAACGTAAACATAAGTAAAAGTACTAAATAATAGATTTGTTTAGTAAAATATTATTCCTTATAAAAATTAAAAGGTATAATGAATCCCTTGTGTATAGTTATTTACTATATTTTATCTTTTATTGATATCAAATAATTTTTTCATAATAAATACCTCCTGTATTCTATAAATTCTGTAATTTCACTAGATACATCCATACTAATACACATTATCTTTAGTCTAGAATATTGGTATGCCCAAGTTGGAGGGGGGGTATTTTCAAATTTTTAGGATTTTTTCAATAATAACATTAAAAAAGGAGAATTTAAAACATGAAAGAAATTTTAAATTTATTTCCGAGCGCTGATGGCAATGAAGAAAAACAAAAACTTTTTTTAGATTCTATACAGAAAATAGTCGAGAGTTTTGATAGATTAAAAGATGAAAACCGAGCAATTTTAGGTAGCTATGAAGAAAAATCAGATGGCTACTATAATAACTTAATTGATCAAAGTCATATACCACTGTCTGGAATTACTATATCTGAGGTTATAGAAGAGTTAAAACAATTTATGAATAATCATCCTTACCAAACTAAATATTACTTGACTAACGCTATACCACTCGCAAGTATTCCATCATTATTAGGTACACTAACCATGGCGCTCTTAAATAGTAATAGCGTTTGGGATGTATATGGTCCTGGGGCAGCAAAAGCAGAAGTGAAAGTTGTATCCATGCTTTCAAAGTTGATTGGTTATAATCCACATAATAGCGGTGGTTATACAACATGGGGTGGACAAGGTTGTGTATTTTCGAGCTTACGTTTAGCAATTTCTAAACAATTCCCATTAGCAAAAGAATATGGTGCTCCACAAAATGTATATTGCTTTGCTTCTGAAAATGCACACTATAGTTTATTAAAGTCAGCTGAAGCAACCGGCATTGGATCAAATCACTTAATTAAAGTGAAAACTGATCCTTATTCGAATTCTATGGATATAGATGATTTAGAGGCCAAAATGATACAAGTTATTAATAATGGCGGTATCCCCCTTTATATTCTAGCTACTATGGGGTCAACAGATACATTTACCATTGATGATATAAAAAAAATTAAAGAGAGCGCTGAAGCAATACAAAAAAAATATAAATTAAAACCCATTTATATCCATGCGGATTCTGCAATGGGTGGATTTTATAGTTTCTTTAATAATTATAATTTCGAAGAAAATCCACTTTCATTTGAACCCAACTTAAAAAATGCTTTACTATATGTACAAGATAAAATAAAATACATGACACTTGCTGATAGTGTATGTTTTGATTTTCATAAATTAGGACAAACACCTTATGCTTCAAGTATTTTAATCGTAAAAAATCATACTGATTTACAACTGATGGACATTGAACAAGATGACACACCTTATCTTGGTAATAGGTCATATGGTAGCTATCATACAAGCTATACCTTAGAATGTTCACGTTCTGGTAGCGCCATTCCGATGTATGTTACTTTATTAGCATTTG
Source organism: Bacillus sp. AFS012607 (assembly GCF_002558005.1). NCBI lineage: Bacteria > Bacillati > Bacillota > Bacilli > Caryophanales > Bacillaceae > Bacillus > Bacillus sp. AFS012607. Next base: position 35,247 of record NZ_NTVM01000008.1, on the reverse strand, counting down.
GAATTGAAGGCTATCAAAAATTATTAGCGAATTATGTTCGCGTAAATTTATTATTTAGAGATAAAATACGTAAGTCTCTTCCCAAAGTGGCAATAACAAATAATTTTACATATGGGCCAATTACAACTCTTCGTTTTTATATGAATGGAGATGGACAAAAAAATTGGAAAAAGGAACGGACAGGTCTTGCAACACAAAAAGAAATTGAGGAGACAAATCGGTTAAATATAAACATATTCAATCAATTAGGGAAAAATCGTGATCAAATGTTCTTTGGTGATACAACTCGCTCTTGTATAGTAAATGTAATAAACAGTTGTGATAGAATGCCAATTGCCACATTAAAATTCTTTTCTATCTCACCATATACAACTGTTGAATGTTTAGATGAGATTGTAGTATTTCTTATAAAACATATTTCTACCGCTACTGAAAAGATTGATTCATATGAAATGGTATAGTGATATTGAAATATTATACTATGGTTTATAAGTCAAATATATACTATAAAATGAATCTTATAGTATAATTTTTACATAATAATAAATGAGTATCTTACTTCGATACTTTAATGGCGAAATTTCAAATAAACATACGTTTTAATACATATTACTTATTAGATTAGGAGCCTTTGAAGGATATTGAATTATAAAATCTTTCTATGAGATTTTACTTTGAAAATAAATAGCTTAATCTCTTTACATGAAAAATAACGTTTCAACCTATTCAAAATCAAAATTACTAAAAATATAATAAAGATGTGAGTTTTCAATCTTATAGATTAAAATCATAGCAAAAAAGGTATAGAATGGACTTGTACATTCTATACCTTTTTTTTGTTCTATTTCAAACTCGTTTTGATAACTGACAAGTACACTCACAGAAACGTAAAAATATGATGTTAATAAAATTAGAGTATTAATATCCGGCTGATGTCTATTTGTTTCCCAATTTTTAATCTGAGTACTGGTTAAAGGGCATGATTTCCTTAATTTTTTTAAAATCAAAGAAAACAAACAAATAGAAAGATTTATCCAATCTAATCAAAAATCATCCTGCTATATATGTACTAAAACAATGAATTTCCTATATCTATTGTGGCCAAGTTTTGACGTCTTGTACGTTCCCTTAAATAACGTTCCGTCGTTATAATAGATTCATGTCCTAAATAGTCACGTATTTTCTTAAGCTCGACACCTTTTCCCATCAAATGATTTGCAAAGAAGTGCCTACAGGTATGGGGTGTAATTCTATCTTTTCGGTAACGTAGAAATGGTAAGTTTGTTTCTTCAATTTTTTCTGCTACATATTTTGATAAATAGTCGGCTCTATAATGTGAGCCATCCGCTTTAGGTAGAAAAGCAGATATGCTAGAGGCGTCCAATTCACTTGTTTGTTTACGCAATTGACGAAGACGACAAATATCATCGAGTACATCCTCAAAGATACGGACTTCTCTAGTTTTATTTCCTTTTCCAACTACACGTAGGAGATAGACATTTAAAGAAGGATGGAATGCAAGGTCAGCCCATTTTGCATTTGCAACTTCCTCGATCCGGAGACCGGTAGTGGTAAGGAGGAAAAACAAGGAATACATAAAGAAAGTTGTTTTTTTCAATGTATCTAAAATTTCATTCACTTCTTCTGCAAATAAGTCGCGGTTGACCAACTCTTCTTTTTTTACAGATACTTTTTTAAGGCGACTACTAAAGTTATCTGAGAGTCCCTTATTATCATAAATGTATTTTAAAAACTGCTGAACCACTGTTTTTTTTCGGCGTAATGTAGTGGCAGCATATTTCTTACTTAGTTGATAGAAGTAGATTTCCATCTCGTTATGGGATAGCTCCTGAATGGTTCCGATTGTCTCTTTTATATAACGAAGAAAATGAGAAAGATCGTGCAGATACAGTTTTTTTGTTCGCTCACTTCTTTTTTTCGTTAGAGAAGGCTCATCGTGTAAAAATAAATAAACCAATGATTCTTCACTTAATTGAGAATAGTCAATATTTCGGATACCCATACCCATAATTTTTTCGAAATGACTGCTATCAAAAAAATCTGATTTTGATTTTACAATTTGGTTATTATGTTCGTAATTTATAATATTCAAATATAAACACAACCTTTGACAGAATGAAATATAAAATAAATATTTTTATAGTAATAATTATACCACAATAAACAGATTATTTATTGTGGTATAAATTGAAATGATTAAATATATATACCTAAATATTTAACGTTTCTGTTTAGATGATTTATAATGGAAATGTTTAATTGTTTTTATTTGTACATTTCAATCCTAATGTGGTAGGAGGAGATTTTTTTGACTAATCTTCGTCGGAAAATTTTACATGAAATCTATAATTTAGAAGATACCCATTGTTCAATTTGCCCTCTGAACAACCTATCAGTGAATTGTACAGATGAGCAAGAACAGGCAAAACAGAGAAACTACAAACATTGTAAAGGTTGTCCCATTTTCGATTCCATCCGAGAGAAAGGAGAGCAATTGAATTCTTTATCGAAAAAGAGTACATTTAATAAGGTACGAGAACGTTATATGGAAAATCCATTTAAGTATCTGCAGTATAAGGAGTATTCAATCACAGATGTAGTAAAAGAAACAGGTTTAACAAAGTATCAACTAAGAAAATTTAAACAACAGCTAGAATGAACGTTTCGGATGAGGTGAGAAATGGACTATTTATCTTTAGAAGAGGTATGCGATAGGGTAGGTTTAACAAAAAATCAATTAGGCTATTTAATTAAGTATAAACAGATCGAACCTATCAATCTGGCTACCTGGAAAGCAGATGGCGGATATCGTTTTGAGCAAGAAGATGTAAAAAGGTTAGAGAAATTATACAAAGACTCTTTAACATTAAAAGAAGCAGCAGAATTTCTAAATAAATCTAAAACTTACGTTCATAATGCGGCTAAAGATGGGATATTGCCCTTTAAAGAGATTGCTAAGGGGAAATCTACTGAACGATTGTACTTAAAATCCGATTTGGAAATTTTCAAAGAAAGAATTGAAAATAGATCAAAAGAGGATTCGAAAGAAAAAAAGCAGCATTTAAGTCTATACCTTGATGAAAAGGTATTAGAAGCAATAAAGAAAAAAGCTGAAAAGAATGGGTATAATGGCTACAAGAAGTTTGCTGAAGACATTTTATCCGCGGAAGTAAAAGAAGACATAGAAGAATAGAAATTCTAGTGAAAATAGACCCTAAAAAACAAAAAACGTTATAAAGGGTCTATTTTTATTTTTAATAGTTTTTTTAACTATTAGGTATAAATGCATTGCCTAAGACAGAAGTGTTGTTTATAAGCGGATTTGAGAGGTAGATTTTTGGGGCTGTTTTAAAAAATTTCATTTTAATTACAATAAAGGTTTTATATATAAAATATAGAAAATTGAGAGAAAGATGATGGGCGATTTTATGAGCGTTTTATTTAAGATGAAAAAATTGTAAAGAAAGTAATGAGAGGTAATGATACCAGGATTATAAATATAAAGAATTCATTTGAAACTTGGTAGGCCTCTATGAGTATGCTAGAGGGTTTGGGCAAACATACATCGCGGAATACCTTAAAAAGCATACAAACTTTATTTAAAATTTACATTATCAAAAAATATCGTATCAAACTAAGGTTAATTATAAAGAAATTAAGAAATATAGTATACATATTGATATTATAGTAAACTAAAATCTTGTAAAGCCCCTAAACTAAAAAGATTATGAATAGATTAAAATTGGACGGATTTTCTATTTTAGAGTGTAGAAGTATGGTAAAATAGAAGTATAACTGTATATCGTGTGAAGGTGGGTTTGTTATTATCCCTTCTTTCCATTTGGAAGGAAAGGGGGTGATATAACATGGAATTTTTGTTTGAACTTTTAAAAGAAATTGCAAAAGCAGTTGTGCGTGAGCTTTCAGCATACGTATTAAGAAAGCAACTGCAAAAAAAGGACAGCAAAAAACCCACTCTTCGCCGTAGGAAGCTCAAGCGTGGGTCTAAAAAAAGATAATGCATAATAACAACCACCTTGACAGTAGCAGTTATGAGACGGGATGTTCCAGCATCTCGTCTTTTTAGTTTATGCAACTCAGTTAAATATTATACTATCTAGAGTAAACATACCATATTTTTATTTTTTGGTCAATTTCTTAATACATTTATGGCCGCAGTTATAATTACATTATTTATGATAGAAGAAAATAAAAAACATGGGATTTATTATATATTTTAATAATTAAATAATAAAACATAATTATTATATGAAAATTACACAATTATTTATCTGGTTTATTGTGAATGAGACAATGTTATTAAAGAAAAGAGTAAAGAGGAGGGAAATGGAAATTTAAAACTTCCTTTTTATTTCTTACACACCTTTCTACTTAGTTTTTTGTACAGCCTTTTTTTAAATATCTATATCCGTTTAACATATCTTTTGAAAATTGATTTGGATATAGATCATTTAGCATAGCGTAGGAACTTGAATTCCAAAATTTTTCTAACGGTGTCTTTAAACCATTCTGAATTAACCATTTACAAGTATATATTTTTAATAACTCTTCATATGCAAGTTGTTCTTTAACTTCAATTGTCCATTTTAAAGCTTCTAAGGCTCTCTGCTTTGTCCAATAATTATATGGAGTTACAGATAGTTCCCATTCTTTAAAACGTCCTGGATACAAATCATTTAGCATACGATAAGGACTATTTTTCCAAAATCTATTTAGTGGAACAATCATTTTATGTTGTTTTATCCACTTTCTACTATAAGTTCTTTTTAACTCTTCGTGTGTAAGTTGTTCTTTAACTTCAATCGTCCATCTTAAAGCTTTTAAAGCTTTTTGTTTTGTCCAAAATCGATTTGGAGTGGAAATTAATTCCCACTCCTTAAATTTGTCAGGATATAAATCATTTAGATAGGCGTAGGGACTATCTTTCCAAAATTTAATTATAGGTGTCCGTAAATTTTGCTGATTTAGCCACTCTAAACTATATAAATTTTTTATGTCTACATCGGATAATTTTCCCTTAACTTCAATCGTCCATTTAAGGGCTTCTAAGCTTTTTTTAATTGTCCAAAAATTCATAGGAACTTTTTTTAATTGCCATTCTTTGAATCGACTTGGGTATAGTGCATTTAGCATAGCATAGGGACTATTTTTCCAGAAGATTTTGCATGGTGATGATAGACGATGTTTTGTTAACCACGATTTATCAAAAACATTTAATAATTGTTCCTCTGTTAATTTTTCTTTTTTTTCAATTGTCCACTGTAATATCTCTAGAGCTTTTTGTTTTGTCCAAAAACCTTTAGGTACATTTGATAATTGCCATTCTTTAAATTGATTTGGATATAACTCATTCAAATAAGCATAAGGACTGCCGCTCCAATACATACCACAAGGTGTGTTTAATTTATGGAATTTTAACCATTTTTCTCCATATATATATAATAATTGTTGATGTGTAAGTTGTTCTTTTTCTTCAATTGTCCATTTTAAGGCCTCTAAAGCCTTCAGCTTTGTCCAAAAATTTATAGGTGCCATTCCTAATTCCCATTCTTTTACATAATTAGGGTAAGAATCATTTAGCATTGCATATGGACTTGAATTATATTTGGAAAGAACAGTTGATAATTTCATTTTTTGAATTAATTTCTGATTCCACCCATGTCTAATTGCGTCCTGATCCCACTGTAATACATGATTAATTAAATACTTTGTAACACGCCTTGAGAGTTCAAAATTTATATCTTCATTCCATGTATTAGATGGAAAGCGTTTTCTTTTTCCATCTAATATTTCTTGATAAATCAGTTCAATAGTAATTGAATCCATATTCTTTTCCCCTTAAATGTTATGAAACTTAATTGCTTTCTCAGAATTAAAATTTTCATTTGATAATTATTAAAAATTTCTTTGCAAATCTATAATATATGAGTGTATTTATTATTTACTTTATAATGATGTAACAAGGAATAAAAAGTCATAATTTGTCCTTTATGCAGACAAATTATGACTTTTTATATTACACGGGAACAATGAAAAATGTATATAGCATGAAACTATAAGATTTCTAGAGTGTGAATATGTATTATAGGAGATAAAAGCTAAAATAGAGTGCATTAGAAGTGATTTTTTATAATTACTTTAGAGTTTTCTAAATTAAAAAGAATATAATCATACGGAAATAGAAGTGAATGATTAAGAAAAAGCAATGAGAAAGGCAATTAATGATATCTAAAAGTGAAAATTCATGAAAAAATGACACTATTTAAAGTACCTTATAATGAATTACTAATTTAATAATCTATTTTTTCACTATCTAATGTAATATGAATTTCTTGCTTTGGTTTTGCAGCAATAATCCATGCATTGGGTAAATAACGTTCTTTATGAGATAAGGTAGATGGCGAATTTTCGATGCTTCCCAGTAAATACAATGTAGCGGGCGAACCTCCATCCATGGCCATTGCAATGATAGCTCCTTTTTTATAAAGAATATCTTGACATTCTTTTAAAGTTGCTCCTATACTATATGCTTGTCTTCCATCTATAATTAAAAACATAATGGATCCGTCTTTTTTTTGAGCCATAATGCTACGTGGCCCTGATCCCCAACCACCATCACCTTCAGTAATCATCTTTTCTCCGTTAACAATTAGCTGTGGCATAAAACCAGCTGCGGAAATTACTTGCATATTTATTAATTCTTTTGTAGTATAATTCCCTGTTATCATTTGTCCAAATTTGGTTAAATCAGTAACTAGAGTAGGTTCACTTATTTCAGGATTAGAATTAATAACTTTCCCATTCTCTAATACAATTCCAGTAGCTAGATTTCCTCCACCCTTACCAGTTTCGTCATTAAATCCACTTGCATTAATGGCAACAACCGCATGATTTCGTTTTCCCATAATACTAATTTTTTCACCCTTTCCTTGTGAGCCCTGGTGAGTAACAAGTGTAACATTTAATGGGTTATTAATTGGTACAAATTTTCCTTTAAATGGGAATTTAGAATTTGAATTGCTTTCTATAGTTTCAATATTTATATTTAAAGGGCTATCTTTCAATTTATTAAAATTATTGTTTAATAAATTCTTATCAGTATTTGTTAAACTATTCATCCATTTAGCATGATTAACATGTTATGATAACTCTTCTAGTTCCTTTGTATTTAAAAATGTGTATTTTGCATATTGTGGGTGTTAAGAGGTCAATATACTTTCTGCAATTGTTAAACGAAAATCATGACCGTATTGGGTACTAAATAATAAAAAACAACTAATAAAAATAAATACAATAAAAAGAATAAAGAATTTCAGTATAAACTTTATAAGATATTTCATTTTTCGTATCTCCTTTAATGTAATTAATCAATTTAACTTAGGGATATTTATAAGGAAGCAGTGAACTAGAGAGAAGTGAATGAAAGATAATTCATTCACTATTTTAAATAGGTGATAGAAATTTTTATAGGTTGGAGTGCTATTATATCAATTTTTCAAAAAGCGTTTTTTGTGTTAATAAACTAAATGTCTATCATGAACTTTTTTGAAGAAATTAAATTATGTTATTAAAAATAATAAATATTATACTGAAAGGTGATATCAACAAAATTATTTTTTGTATTTTTACAACGAAGGAAAATGTGAAATAAGAGGCTATGAAATATTGATATCATAATTTGAGAAAGGTTGTATAAATATAGCTAGAATATATTTGTCAGGATTCAATAACATGTATAATTACTTAAACTTAAAAATTGAGCTCTTGTAGAACAACTTCTTTGATAGTAGAAAGGATATCAAATATGAAGAATAGTGCATTTGACTAATTTAAATTTAAAAAATTTTTTTTGAATATCTATATTATAGTAAAGGTGCAAGGCAAATACCCTTCATCCGTGTAAGTGTTTGTTCATGCGCTTTACAAATCCAAATTATTGAAAGTAAAAAGAACTTGTAATTTTTCTTACAAGTTCTTTTTACTTTTTATATTTGTTAATTTTTAGGAAACTCAATCATTTAAAAGTAATTAGAGACTTCACGCACTATTTTATAACATGTATTAAGCATAAAGATTAGAATTTCTAATGATGGAGTGTAAAGTTCATAGAAGCTAGCCGTAGATAGAAATTCTGCTTTTATATGATTATTATTGTCCTATAAATTATGTGAAAACTAGAGGATTATGCACAAACGATACAATGAGTCCGATTAAAATTAAATTTTGATATGTATTAATATTGCACCGGATTACCAAAATTGTCTATTTTTCAGACAAATTTGGTAATGAAATTTAATTTCAATTATTAGAAGATTGAAAGGGACTTAATAGAAGATTTAAAAGTTAGATAGTTATTTAATTTTCTATTTATATAGACTTATATGGTTTATTAATTGATGTTCTATTTACTATGTAGTGGCAAGGGCTGCCCTAATTTATAGTTTTTAAATAAAAAATAATAGTCTTTTGTTCTGCATATTTAATGAAAAATAATACTTAAAGGAGTAATTAGAGATGTTGAAAAAAAAGAAAAATTCTAGTGATAGTAATGTGTTTAATATTTTCTTTAGGAGGTGGTGGATTATGGTGGGTAAAGAAAAATAAAAATTGGATATTTGCCGATGGTATACCAATTTTAATGTATCATGCTATAGGAGATCCTCCAAATGGAACAGATAAAAATATGGAAGGATGGTATGTATCAAAAGAGAAATTTAAAGAACAAATGGAATACTTAAAAAAATAATGATAATCTTATTACATTTGATGAATTAAAAAATGCAAAAAATTATAAAAAGCCTATAATAATAACCTTTGATGATGGATATGAAAATAACATGGTTGCATATGAAATATTAAACAAGTTAAAAGATAATAAATTCAAACCAAAAAAAAGATTTCTAAAATAACAGGAAAGAAAGTTTATATATTATCATATCCTTTTGGAAAATTTAATGATATATCGCTGAATCAAGCGAAAAAATATTATAGATATACTGTTGCGATGGGGCATGATAGTAAATGGAAATTTATGTTCATGGTTAGATAATAAAAATTCCCAGAACATTATAATTAATCAGAAATGATGTTTATTTATGCATTAAATCCTCATTTAAGGAAACTTAATTTTTATAAAACTAGGACGGGATTTAATTACTAATTTCTTAGAAAATATGTTTAATAGAATCAAAATTATTTATATCGAATTATATCAATTTAAATAAATTTTAAAATATGGATAATCCTCTTCAATAAGGATTTGTATTTATGAAATTCTTAAACCTAAATAAATATATAGTAGGAATTATTTTCGCGATTTATATATATATTAATATAGCTACCTGGTGCTATTCATGCATTTATGAATGAAATTGTAATAATTGAAAACGAATCGATTAAGCAGTATACGTATAAGGCGAAGTTTATTCGTATAATGTATTTTCTATAATTAAAAAAAAGAGAATATATGAGGTAAATCTTTTTCATAGGATGTGTTAGCGAAATGGAACAACAAATTGGGGAATTACTTATACAATATGGATATTTTGGAATTCTTATAGCCCTTGTTGGCGGAATTGTTGGACTTCCAATACCAGACGAATTTTTACTTACATTTGTAGGTTATAACGTATCAAAAGGAACTATGTCAGGAGTGTTTGCCTTTCTTAGCGGAATGGCTGGTGCAATTTTAGGAATTACATTAAGTTATATACTTGGATTGAAATTAGGATTGCCGATTCTGAATAGATACGGATCTAAAATCTATATTAAAGAGAACCAAATTGAAAAAACACATGCTTTGTTTGAAAAGTATGGCCCTTTCTTTTTAATAATTGGTTACTTCATACCAGGTGTTCGTCATTTGACTGCATATTTTGCTGGAATGTCAAGTTTAACATTTTGGAGATTTTGTTTATATGCATATAGTGGTGCTTTTATTTGGGTTATTACATTTATTGGGCTCGGATGGAAACTTAGTGACAAATGGAATTTTATTGAATATAGTTTGCATCATTATGGAATTCGAATTTTAATAATTTCAACGGTGGTTATATTTATATTTTGGTTGTGCTTAAAAAACAAAAAAAAACTCTAGTTTACTTATTTCCTTATAAAAATAACATATATTTCTCTCATTATGATGCCAATAATAACTATAACGTTTACGATATCATTTTTTCTAATGTAATTTGATGTGATTTAGAAAGGGAAATTGAAGATGAAATCGGGTTATGGATAATAAAATATATGTATATGTAATGGATATCGTATATAAACACCTAATCTGTCTATTTTTAAGACAAACTAGGTGTTTTATATACCGATAAAATATTAGAAAATTAAGTTAATTAGTGGGTGTGATTAAAGGGGAGATGATAGTCGGAATTGTTTGTTTAAAGTCTCTATTAAAATATAATTACTAACTAAAAATCAAAGGATTTTTCCCAGAAGCAAATATTAAATTATTAAGTTAGTTAACTACATATATACTATTCTATGGATGTATTTATCATTCTTTCAGACAAATGTTGTAAATATCATTTTATTTCTTTACAAATTTAAATTAAAAGGGTGAAAAATAAAATGGGACAGAAAGAACACTTTATAGGCACTTGGATGTTAGTTGAATTTTATATTATGAAAGTAAAAGGAGAACCTGTGTATCCTTTTGGAATAAAGCCTAATGGAATGCTTATATACAACAAAGATGGAAATATGAGTGCTACTATTACGGGTGAGAATCAACCAAGTAACGTGAGTATTGATTTTAGAAATACTTCAGCTGAAGAACAAGCATTAGCTTTCCAGCATATTTCATATTGTGGTTTATTTAAAGTAAAGAGAAACATAATCACTCATTACGTACATATAACTCTCTTTCCACAATGGAAAGACACTCAACTCGAACGCTACTATCGTTTTAAGGAAAAAAATAAATTGATTTTAACAACAAAACCTATAAAGATGGCTGCAATGGATGGAATAGGTGTATTAATTTGGGAGAAACAAACTTAAAAAGCGGTGATTTATTTGAAAATTATAATTAAAGAAGTTAATAAAAATGGAATTTCAATACGTTGAGCAAATTCATTCGGGAGAATTTAAAGTATACATTATTGATGATTATGAATTAGGTTGTCCAAAACGAACTGGAACATACGTTATACCTGGAGATGATGGTTTTACATTAATTGATACATGTACGAGCCCTTCTATTCGCTATATTTTAGCTGGGCTAAATGAACTTAAGGTAGAGCTAACTCAAGTCAAAAAATATTATCGTTACACACATACATATTGATCATGCAGGTGCTGCAGGGCTTTTAATGAAATGTTGTCCAAATGCCAAATTATTTGTACATCCTATAGGAACAGCGTTTTTGCACAAACCACATGGGTTAGAACAAAGCCTAAAAAAAGGTTTCGGGAATGACATATTTAATAATCAGTTTGCTCCCCTCATACCAATTAATCAAGCGCGTATTCATTCTGTAAATGATAAAGAAAAATTAAAAATTTCTAAGGGACGTGAGTTGCAATTTATTTATACTCCTGGGCATGCTGATCATCACATTAGTATACATGATCTTGCTACAAATGGAATATTTGCTGGAGATGCAATTGGAGCGTATTTTCATTTCCCTGAAATTCATATTGATTTATATTTACCTATAACTTCTCCACCTCAATTTGACTTTGAAAAAATGATTGAATCAAAAAAAAGGATTGAAAATTTAAAACCAAGTAAAATTTATTTTGGACATTACGGGGCCTCAGCTGAAGTAAACGAGGTATATTGTCAGTTTGATAATTGGTTACACCGTTTTATTGCTATAAGCAAAGAAATTTGGAGAGAAAGGAATAATGACAAAAAAATTAATAATATAATTTCAGAAAAAATCAATAAGGAAATTAAAGATTATCTTACAGAAAAAGGCATGCCATTAAATCATCCATTTTTTGTAAAATTAAAACCGGATATTGATTTTTGTGCGAGTGGAATTATTCGTTATCTAAAAAATCTCAATGGTAATCCATAGTACATATAAATTATAAACAATGTGATGATTGCTTGTTTTAATTCATTTTCTAATTTTAATTATAGAGTTTTAGTGATATATGAATATTGTAGAAAATAAATCTATAACCAAACAACTAGTTGAGCTGAAAATCCGATTAAAAAGCACTCTTTAGAGTGCTTTTTCTTACACAATACATATTACATACTATGAACAATAACACCTTCTACACAAATTTACGAGTAATCCCGAATTCTCCAATAACTTCATAATCTATATCTTGAAATTGGTTAGAAAACGAGTCCAATTTATTAATATCATTGACTACAAGTACAATATCAATAATGGGTTTTGCTTTAAGTCCTGGAGCCGATGAACTTCTAATTGATTGACGACAATAAAGGTGTTTAATTTTCATGTAAAACACTTTTTCTATATCAAAAATAAAACAATAAAGCAATCGAATTATGTGATTATTCAGGTAAAAAATATTCAGAGTTTACGCAATTAAAAACTAAGCAAAAATTAAAAAAGGGTGAACATATTCATGCCTTTATGATTGGGGTAAAGCTAGAATACAATAAAAAGTATGTTGGTATGGAAATGTTGAATTTTTTGGAAAGAGTAGGGATTGAAAAAGGCCATAAATCTCTTTTTGCAGAACTTACAAATTTTCGTTCTCAAAAATTATTTTCTATGTTAAATTGGTCATTCCCTTTGGATAATAATGGTGACCCTATTGGATATACCTATGCTAACGATCCAGTATTTAAAAGTATACCTAGGCATATTAGTCTCACTTGCGATCTTTGTTACAAATTATTAAATTAACTTTTATATCATTAGATGGAAAATTACGATAAAAGAGATTAGATTTAGCCATATGTGATTAATTTATTTCTAACTTTATAATATCAGCATGAATGATATTTTTAGTTTAGTTAGTCTTTCTCAGATTCTAAAAAAATTAAATTTATAGGTAATTAATAATTTTAAAGATTATTAGTTATAATTCTGGCGCGAAAGATATGTCAATTATGGAAGTATAGACTTCTAACGAAATTTATTACTATGAGGGAAGAATGAAGATTTGAGTGATTAACTTAATTTGTTTTTGGGCAGACTTTTTTGCAAAGGCTGTCCTTTTTTATTCCATCACTTTTGGTATAACTAATATTCGTGTGATTAATTAAAAAGATTTCAATCCTAATGTGGTATGTATTCACTTCTTTCAACGTTTCTAATCGGATAAAATTTGATGAAATAGTTGCTAGTTTTGAATAGTCTATAGTAGGGGCTCTTCTATACCATATGATCCTATATTTGTGTTCCAAGTTATAAAGAATGAAAACAATATCGGTAGCACGCATATTTTTACGTTATTATACGTTAAGAAATTCTTAAAACACAATTACAAGAATTCAATGGAGAGTTTGATTTAAACATGATTTTTGAGACATTTTTTATTGTTCTCATTACTTTTTAAATTGGATTGTATTTGTCTTAAATGCCTACGGTTTCTTATATCGAATGTAGCATGTATTATTTTATCCCTAATAGGATTAAACGGATTGAATAAGGGGAAAGAAGCTTCGTCTCAAATATATAAGGATAGTTTACTTCCAATTGAATGGATAGGAGCCGTGGAAACTAACCTATACTTTGTCAATAAGAATCTAATGGAACTCATGGTATCAGCGGATGAACAAAGGGATAGAGAACTTGAGAGGAAAATAGATGAAGTATGTAAAGAAAATGACCAGCTATTGAGGAAATTTGAGCCCATAAAAAGTTCACAAAAGGAAAAAGAGTTGTATGTAGAATTCAGAAATACATTTAATAAATTAAAAGTAAAAATGGAAGAAGTACAAGATTTAGGTTGCAATAATAAAAATGAGGAAGCATATGCTTATTATTTAAAAGAAGTTGAACCTGATATGAAAAGAGCGATACAGTATATTCAAGAATAAATTATTTATAATAAAAACGAGGCGGAACAATACCAGAAAGATAATGCTAGTAGTACAAAAGATACAGTGTTTCTTTTTATCATTGTTTCAATCATCGTGGTTGTAATTATCATATTTATAGGATGCATCATTAAAAGGGCTATTAAACGTCCAATTGCTTTGTTGCAACGTGATATGGATCTAGTAGCAGCTGGCAATCTAACATTTCGTACTTCTTATCGGGAAAAGGATGAATTAGGAAGTATTGTTGCATCCTTTAATAGTATGTTGGATAGTTTACAGCAACTCATTAAGAAGGTAAAAATAACGACACAAGGCGTTATTTCTTCGACTAATAGTGTGTTACAAGATACGTACCACACATCAAAGATATCTAATGCAGCAGTTCAGACAATTAGTAAAGTGAATAAACAAGTAGAAGAACAAGTCAATATTATTCATGAAAGTTCACTGGCAATGGATAAAATAGCGAATGGGGTCCAAACGGTAGCTACTTTAGCATCAACTGTCGTTGAAGTAGCTGTCATTACAACAGAGCGTGCGAATACCGGGAATATCATAGTAAAACAAGCAATTGCTCAAATGAATAATGTCCATAAAACTGTTTAAGAAACATCCAAAGTGATAGAACGTCTTGTTACGCGTACACAGCATATAGATAAAGCACTGGATGCCATTATTAATATTGCCGAACCAACAAATTTGCTCGCTTTAAATGCAACAATTGAAGCTGCACATGCAGGTGAAAATGGAAAGGGATTTGCAGTAGTTGCAGCTGAAGTAATAAAATTAGCTAAGCAATCTAAGCAATTGGCTAGTGAAATTAACGATTTGTTTAAGTCCATTCAACAAGATACAGTTCTGGTAATGAAAAAAGGGAAAAATGAAGCAGAACAAGGAAAAATAACTGCTTATAAGGCGGAACAGGCATTTTCTACAATTATGCAAGATATTAATACAATAACATATCAAATTCAAGAAGTATCGGCTACAACAGAAGAAATATCTGCTGAAGCAGAGGAAATTAGTGCCTCTCTATCAGTAGCTTCAGAAACTTCTACACATGTAACTGAAGATACACTTCAAACTGTTCAAGTGATTCAAACACAAACATTGTCCATTACAGAAATAGCTAATCAATCAATCAATTTAAATGAAAAAGAAGGTTGAAGAACTAGAAATGTTAATTTCAAAATTTATTATTGATAAACAAAAATAGAGTTGCAATACTACCAATAATTATGAAAAAAGATCTATCCGCTATGGTTGATAATTAGTGGAAAATGGAATTATCTATCTCATACGATTGATAAAAAAGGTTATACATGGAAGTTTGGCTTCGCAAAAAGCAAGATTATCAGGCTACTTATGCTTTTATGAAAAGAGTTGTGAAAACGCTGTGAGAACCAACGATTCTCATAACTGACAAAGTACCATCGTTACTTTACGAGTTTAAAAAATTAAGAGAACACAGCTTCTATAAACATGAAATTAATTATATAATCAAACATTTAAATATATTTACTAAACAGTACCATCGACATGTAAAACGATGATTTTCCAAATCCGCGGGATTTCAAATTCTTCGGTATGCTTCACGTACAATCAAAGGAATTGAAATTGTTCATGTAATATATAAACAAAACAGGAGTTATATATTAGACTCCTGTTTTTAAGCTTGTAGTGAACTACAAAAATTATTTATAGCTGCATAATAGATAGAGACAAATCTCTCCCCTAATTTGATGTTCAGAAACTTTGTAATAGAACCCTTTAAATAAATATGTATTGACGTTCTTATGCTAATTAGACTACATGAGTTTAAGAAAGGATTACTTATAAAATGTGATTTGTAGATTTAGAACGTATGATCTTCGAGGAATTGTCCGTACGCCTCTTCAAGATATGAACCATGTTGTTGAGTAAGCAGAGTTATTACAACAGATAGAACAATCTTTTGGAAGAAGGTCTACCTTAAGACAGCGGAACTATTTAAGATGCATAGAAGATATAGTAAGAATTTGCGAGAATAATATAATTGTCAAAATATAAGATCTTGAGTAAAAATTATGTGTGTTTCATTTGCGCTTCAAGAGCCATTCGTTTGTTTTGAAGTAGATGTCAGATTATATGGATGGACCCATCGCATAATTGTTATATGCACGAAGGATACTCCTCTTTCCTTCAGCATCTCTATCAAATCACAAAACTAAGATTATACCGTAGTACCAATGCAAAGTTAATAGAATAATATTTGGTTGATAATGTTCCCCCTTAAACATATTTTTGTCTCCATACTAATCGCACACCTTTTTTTATATTAATATAGGTAAGTTAAAGAAAAGAGTTTCAAACAGTTTTTATTTTTTGACAAGAACACAACTTTAAATATCCGTAATTTAAAATTTTTTTAGATTTGCAAAAAGAACGCAGTATTTTAAAAATTATTACGTTAGCCAAAATCGTATTTTGTTATATAACAATACATTATTGGGCCTATACTATATCATGTCACTCCTTTATTTGATGTGATACAAATTCTCACAAAATAGTCTAAACAGAAAGGAAGTACACGTATGAAGTACAAAAATCGAACACGTGCAAAATGCAAATACAAACAAGCGCTTCTTGTAACAGTAGCAACAATGACACTAGGAGTAAGTACATTAGGAAGCAATGCCTCAGCATTCGCTGATGAAAAAGAAAAGAATGTTATTCAGCAAAAAAGTCCTGGCACTTATTATGAAGATGCTCAAAAAAATCTGGGCTCCCTAGCACGATTTGATACATGGGCACAAGATCTTGGAAAAACAACAGGTGCAGAGAATTATAAAACTACACTTGGTATGGCAGAAAAGCTACTACCAACAATTTATAATGATTTAAATAGTGGAAATTTCAACAATACTGCAAGGTCCATTACGATGTTATCTACAGCGTTGATTCCATATGGAGGAGCATTCATTTCTCCGATAATTGGGATACTTTGGCCAGAAAACGGGCCAAATATAAAAGAAATGCTGCAGGAAATGGAAAACAAACTTGTTGGTATAATGGATGAAAAAATTGAAGCCAAAGATTTAGATGATCTTGAGGCTGCAGTAAAAGGATTGATGGTAAGTCTAAAAGAATTTGAAAACTCATTGAATGGTAATATAGGTGGTGAATATTATTCTGCCCTAGCTGATGTAGACTCACTTAACCGAGGTCGTATAACAGCCATTCAAAAGGGTTTTAACGACCTTATTAGTGCTACTAGTAAACCGAAGTTCAAAATAACAGAACTTCCTCTATATACAATTATTGCAACTGCTCACTTGAATTTCTTGAATACTGTGGAAAAACAGGGAACTTCACCTAAAATAAACTACACAGAAGCAGCCTTAAAAGATCTTCTACAAAATATGAAGAAGAATCACAAGGATTATGCAGATTATATAGAAAAAACGTATACAGAAGGAGAAGCTAGAATCAATAGCAAACTAGAAGATAAACAAAAAATAGAACAAGATTTAGCTGCCGTAAACCAAAAGCTATCGGAAATGCCTCGTAAACCTAAGAATCACACCCACGAGGAAGAGAATAAATTTATAATTCAAAAAGAGAAGCTTTACGCGCAACAAGACTCTCTTGAGAAAAAGTTGTCTGAATACAATGACTTGATGTATCAAAAGAGTGATTTTTATAGCAAGACAAAGGGTAGCGAAGCATTCCAAATAGCATCAACAGGAAAAACGATACCAACTCCAAGTTGGGTTAAAACAGAAGGAACGTGGGTTTGCGAGGCTGGTTTTTGGTTTTATATTGACGCAAAAGGGCAAAAGAAAAGTGATTGGTTCAATGATAAGACACCTGATGGTAAGGATAGATGGTATTACCTTAGCACTGAAACACCACGTCTCGACAATGTAAGGGGGAATGCTTATGTTGGAAAAGGAACAATGCTGACTGGTTGGTTCCACGATACGCGTAAAGATAAGCAGATCATCGGTGTGAATACGAAGACTACTTATGAATACTGGTATTACCTCAGCCCAGAAAAAAATCTTAAAAACTCTGCCGGAGAACTATTTAAGCAGGGACAGATGATGACGAAATGGGTTGAAATTAAGGATACAAAGACTGGTGAACCACACTGGTATTATTTCAATCCTGACGACGGTAGTATGACACATGATAAAAAAGCGGTACAAATTGGTGACAAAAAATATGATTTTGGTTCCAATGGTGTATGTACAACGCCTAACGGTTACTAAACAACGAGATTATCCAACTTGTTTATTTATATAACAATCATTCTATTAAAAACGAGTACTCTATATAGGAAGTACTCGTTTTTCTATAAAATTCCCTAAGTTACGCTGCTATTATTCAAAAATCCTGCATTTTTCACACCTGTTTTTCTCTCTAATCTACGGGTTTTGGTGCATACATTCCAATGAATAAGAAGGATTCCTACCAGAATCGTTCTTTACGCTGGTTAGTCAAAATAATTGATGAATGATTTGTTTTTAATTTTGAACAGACTGATTTAAGATGTGGGGAATAGAATAGAAAATTATTTATTGAGTAAAGAATTAATAGTAATAAAACAAAAGTTGGATTTTCCAAAAGTAACTTTTGGAATACATATAATAGTTTAATAAATATAATAAAAATAAGATTTGAAATATAAAATCCTGTTTCTGACAAAGAGAGCGTTGAAATAGAAGAAATTAACACGAATAGACACCATTAATTGAAGACTTAAATGAGAAATTTAAGTTTTATACATGTCCTTCTGCACTATATACAATCCAATGTAATTAAAACTTTAAATTATATAATAAGAAGGACACCCTTTAGGGGTGTTTTTCTTATTATGTTTTCACTGTATAAACAGTAATTAATTTATCAAGAACACATATTTATAAATACGTATTCTTCAATTTTTGTATTGAAAGTTTAAACGAATCTGTTACTTGATGAAGGAGAAAATATTATAGAGCCTCTAGACAAAAAAATTAGTAATGAAAGAATAACGGAAATTTTCCAAAAGATTTACTATGTAAAAAAACAACTATATAAATTAATCTACTGCAATATTAGATTGCACGTTTTAAAAAGTTTAAAAGATAATGTAAGGTAAAAGAATATCATATTATAATCAAATATTATTAAATAATGGAAGCATCTTCAGCCTGAAATTTCAAAAAGGTTTTGCAGTGCATTTCTTATTTTAAAATTTCGTGTTATAACACGAAATATAAATCTAGTTTATCCCATTAGTAATTGAACAATTGAAAAAAAGTATACTTGATGGTATGCGACTTAAGCAAAAAAAGTGTTTGAATAACATCGTAGAATAAAAAAATATGGCTTTATAATGAAGCAAATCCGTTCCATTTCTATGCTAAAATTCAAATACTTTTGACACAGTTATATCTATTCTTTCTGGAGTAGAAGCCATGCATAGAAGGGGTCCCGTCAACCAAATAACATAAAACCCACGCTAAGACATTTTATGGAAGATAAAAATCCAAATTTCCTACGTTAAGGGGAAAATTATTCCTTCTTGAAGAGAGGGCTGTGTAGCAATGGAACTAGGGATTCGGCCGAGATACGTGTAAAAAGGGGTAGCACCACACATCCATCAACTTAAGGATTTAGACTATTTTTGAAGCTAAAAGCACGTTACTATTCTCTTATGTTAATGAGAAAGGGTGACGTGCTTTTTATGAATATGCATCAAAAACAAGAGTTATCTTTATTTGCCGAAGAGTTATATCGATATATGTCTCCCGCTACACTTAATCAATTAGCTACAGAAGCAGGCGGAATGAAACGAAAACGTAAGTGCCACGGGCACCACCTCTTATCTTTGTGTGTATGGTTAAATCAACAAATCGCTACTACCTCTCTTACTCAACTTTGTAGTCAATTAGAAACTTCAACAGGAATTTTATTAAGTCCGGAGGGACTTAATCGACGATTTAACTCGGCTTCTGTAGCCTTTTTCCGAACTGTATTTACTACACTTTTACAAGCTAAAATTGGAGGAGAATCTAAGATTTCTCATTCTCTTTCTTCTTATTTTGAGCGGATTCTCGTCCTTGATTCTACAACCTTCCAAGTTCCAGATCGATTCGCAACTACTTATCCTGGTGCCGGAGGATGTAGTCATACAGCTGGTGTGAAAATTCAACTAGAGTATGACTTGTTGAGTGGAAAATTTTCTGATGTGGAAATTGAACCAGGAAAACGAAGTGATCAGGCATATAGTGCAACTCGAACAGGCATGGCACAAAAGAATGAACTATATATTCGTGACTTAGGATATTTTCGTCTACAAGACTTTAAGTCTATTCAAGATAAGCAGGGATATTATTTATCACGTCTTAAGTTACCAACTAAAATATATAGAAAGGAATTTGAAACAGTAGTATTTAAAACAAAACCCGCTCAATTGAAACCGGTATATATACAAATTCATTTGGAAGACATCATGAAACAATTACAACCTGGCCAAGTATATGAATTACATGATGTATATGTAGGGAGTAAAGACAAACTGCCTACTCGCATTGTGGTTTATAGATGTACCGAGGAACAAAAACAGAAACGCCTACACGATCGAGCGATTCGCGAAAAGAAAAAAGGGATTACATATACAGAGCGTACGAAACTTTTACAAGGAATTACGGTATATATGACAAATATTCCTACGGAATGGGTACCAAAAGAGAAAATCTATGATTTATATTCACTACGCTGGCAAATTGAGCTGTGATTTAAAGTATGGAAATCTTGGTTTCAAATTCATCGTTGTAAATCTATTAAACAAGAGCGGTTAGAATGTCATCTTTATGGTCAACTCATTAGTATTCTATTATGTTCTTCTACTATGTTTAAAATGAGAGAACTTCTGTTACGTAAGAAACAGAAAGAATTAAGTGAATATAAAGCGATGTACATGATTAAAGATTATTTCTTACTTTTTCATCAAGCATTACACAAAAACACCCAAGAATTATCAAAGGTTCTCCTTCGTCTGTTTAACCTCCTACAGCACAACGGACGAAAATCTCATCGATATGAGAAAAAGACAGTCTTTGATATTTTGGGTGTTGTGTATGAGTATACCACTTCTACTCAACAGATAGCATAGTGAAAAAATTGAAACCCGTCAGGGTTTATTTGATATGCCCACTTTTATAATATCTATAAAAGATAATATAAAACTATATGGAAGGGCCGCATTTTGTATAAAAATATACCTTAAGTTGATGGATGTGGGGTAGCACCACATCACAATCAAGCTAAGAAAAGCAATTACCCCCAAAACGAAAATTTTGTATCTTTTATATCCCTGCATTCTCATTTTTATTTAATGAGAATGCAGGGATACTCAATTTGTAATATTACCGCAACAATTGTAATGATTATTCCGGAAATTAAAAATAGACTTCTAATTCTAAGGGTATTTCCGGTTGTTTGATTGGATTTTGAGAAAGAGTAAGGTAAATACTTTTAAAACAATATAAAACGAAAATTAGGTACCTTTATGCATGTTAAACTAGCATAAATAAGAATACACAGGGAGTTTCAACTCGTTTGAATTTAAAGTGTTTTTAACTCCGATGAAACATGAATCATTCTAATTATTGGTAAAATTAGAATGTAAGATTCAAGTGGAAAGAAGGGGTTAATGTGAAAGAAACAATTAGTAGTTATGAAGATTTATTGAATATGTTAGACTCATTATTGCGCGAACCAACTCAATTTTGGGATGATTTTTATTCTAATCGTGAAAAAGAGATTCCTTTTTTCACGAATAAACCGGATGAGAACTTAGTTAGTTATTTTGAAAAAAAATTACTTAATCCAGGAAAAGTTCTTGAGCTTGGATGCGGTCCAGGCAGGAATGCAATTTACTTTGCTGAAAACGGATGCTTAGTTGATGCAGTAGATTTATCGCAGGAATCAATTCAATGGGCAACAGAACGATCAAAAGAAAAAAATGTAAATGTGAATTTTATTCATGACAATATCTTTGATCTACAAATGGAAAAAGGTACATACGATATTGTGTATGATTCAGGATGTTTTCATCATATTGCTCCACACAGAAGAATGAGTTACATAAACTTAGTAAAAAAGGCTTTAAAACCAGGTGGTTATTTTGCAATCACTTGTTTTGTTCAAGGTGGAGAATTAGGTGGAGCAGACATTACAGATTGGGAAGTATACAGACTACGGAGTCTTAAAGGAGGACTAGGCTTTACAGATGAAAAGTTAAGAACTATCTTTAAAGACTTCTCTGAGATAGAAATACGTAGGATGAAGGGAATTAAACAATCAAATGAAGTATTTGGTGTGCCTGCGTTATGGACAGCCTTATTTAGGAACAATCTTACTGAGTAGTAAAAAGAATGATGTTTTCTTAAACGAATTATATATATTTCTGTTAGTAAAGACTATGCGAACGAAGAAAATCTTCAAAATACATTAAATATATTTGTTATGATTCTAAATTTATCTTCCAATTATTTGCTGAAAAATAGCTAAATTATTAGTATGTATATTTGACTCGCATTGTGCAATATTATACCTATCCTCTAAATCTATCTATATAGTTATAGATAATCTTCTTAAACGTAAAGTATCCAGTGGGGGTTTTCATAGATGTTCCGTTGCGTTCAAATTTATAGTTTTGGGAATAAAGAAACAGAAGCATTTTCGAGAATGACTCAGAATACATCTGAATATTCTAGTAAAATACATTTTTATGTGCTATAAGTGGTTTGTCGTGGGAATGAGAGGCACTCATTTTGAAGACTATTGAACCAGAAATAAAATACGAACGCCTTAGCGTTAATACTTAGGAGTAGAGCTTGCGACTTCAGCAGTGAGAGTATCAAATAACTAGGGAAAAGTTGTATGAATAAAGATAAAAAATATTTTTTAAGAGTTTAATGCTGCATATAGTTATTCGAACTTTAAAATGGAGTATTTGACTAATTTAGATTTTAAAATTCCTAATACAAAAATCTATAATACAGTAAGACTGTAAGGTAAATAACCCCAATCCGTGTAAATATTTGTAGATTTTCGAGCAACTTAATTGATTAAAAATAAATAGAATCCTCCTAATAATTGAATACGTAATGTTTGAAAGGCAGGTAATTCATCACTATGTTTGATCAATTCATCGATTGCAACGTTAACAATATCACTTTTTGCATCTTTTCTAGTACTATACTTTCCATCGAATTTAACATAATTTGACGGCTTGTTTATCAAATATTTTCGCCTTCTGATAGGTACATTTGATGTTTCCAGTACTTGTACGACGATAAGACTCCCGTTTTTCATCACTTGAAATGGTAATTTTAGATGTTTTAGCAAAATTCCTGATAATAACAAATGGAACATCTGTAATGGAAAACATCTTCTGTAACTAAAAAGAATGAATCGTTGCCGTGCCCCTCTTACTAATTAAAAACTCAATATATATTAAATTCTTCAAAAATGATTATTATTAATTGGATGTAAATATATTGAGTATCGTCAAATTTCCCAAAGCGTAAAAAAGGAATTAGGGCGTCTTGGGAACCTTTGTAAATAAAATTAGAATTAGTATGAGCAAAGTCAGAGCAGCTTACTACAGCTTCACTTTTTGTCTGTCGGACGAGAAAAACATACGTACCGAAAAGAATTTGTAAGGATGAAACAACCCGTTCCTTGTGGAACTTTTAAGCTTATATATAAGAATGAGATGAAAAAATAAGAAAAATAGAAAGGTTAAGGTTCTATGAGGTATAGGGTGTCGCAAAAAATTAACACTCAGAAAATAAGAATGTATACAAACAAAGATAACAATGACATTTTTGTCCTCATCCCGTAAATAAATAGTCTAGAAGTTTATAATTTTTACTAATATGATTAATTTAAATAGTTATTCAAATTATTAGTTGGATGTTTTTCTACACCTTTCCTCAAAAGGTACCTATATATTTAAAAATTAGGAGACTTTATAATGCCTAGAAAGGGGTTCATCATTTATGTGAAGGAGGTTGAATTTGGGTATATTCCGCTAGAAAGCGGCTTGTTGGAGAGAACTTTTATTCACTTTTTAAAGGGTAAAGATTTTTATATTACGTTAGGTTAACAAACATGGCAATTTAAATTTCTGTTGTCATGGATAACCGACTTATATCATAAAATAACTTTTTCTTTTAGAAGATAGCTTAAAAATCTAAATTATCTTTAAATTTACACAATAATATTTGTGAAAATTTCTAAAATAGATATAATTTAGGTTTTTATCTTTTTTTTAATTCAAAAATAAAAAATATTTAATTAGAGAGGAAGAGATGTATGGCATCTAATGCACAAAAAATATTTGATGTAGGAGTAGATGGATCTGTAACGCTGCTGAATGACAAAGTTTTTGGAAAAGATGAAACGACGAAAAAAGCCATTGCTAAATTAGGAGGAAAATCATTAAAAGAACTTTATAATAGTGCAAACTCCGGTGATTATACTGAGCTTGTTAAAACTTTAGTACTAGGAGCTGTAGCACTTGTACCATACGGAGGAGCATTTGCATCTTCTGTATTAGGTATAATATGGCCTTTTGGCACTGAGAACAATAAAGACCCTTTAGCACCGCTAAAAAAGGAAATAGAAGCTTTACAGGCTACAATTTCTGCAACAGCTACTGATACATTCAAAGCACATTATGTAACATTATTGACAAACTTACAAAGATTTGAAAATCAACTAAATGATAAAGGAGGCAGTATAGCGACTTATACATCTCATTCAGATGACCTGGGACAACAAGCAGTGCGTATTAATGAAGATTTCAGAAAAATAATTGGAGAATGTTCAATTCAAACGTTACAAACTGAATTGCTTCCTTTGTATACCCTAGTTGCTATGTCTCATTTGGTATTTTTAGACTTTTTGGCACACAATCATGATAATTCTGGACTACACATTGATTCTCAAACTTTCAAACATCAATTGCAGCCAGATATTGATCATACTCTACCAAAATACCGAATACACATACAAGATACTTACGCAGTAAAAAATACGGAACTCCAAAATGATATGGCAAATATATTATCATATTATGGAATTTCGTATTCTGATAATACTCCAAAGCACGTTCAAGAAAATTTAAGTGCTTTAAAAAATCGTAGAAACCAATTGGAAAGGGAATTTAATAATACTATACAAAATAGTAATGGTTTTCCAGTATCATTACCTGATAAGTTAAAAACAATTCCAGAAGATATACAGAAATTCGAAAAGTTAATAGATGAGCGACAGAAATATTATGAATATACATTAGGTAATCCTGGATTTCGTATGTTAGTACCATTTAATAGTTGGCAAATAAAAAATGGGAAATGGTATTATTATGATGATGCTGGTCATGTAGTAACAGGGTGGAAAAATGAGGGGACTAATTATGTGTATTATTTAGATCCAAAAGAAAGTGGAGCTATGGTTACCGGGTGGAAAAGTTTCAATGTTCAGGAACTACTTATAATATCAAGGTTTAGTAACGGAAAACTTTTAATACCTATATCCAAAATTTTAAAGAATACACATTTTAAAGGAGATATGCTTCATATGGATTTATGGTTTTATTTTAATAAACCGCAAGGTGAACCGGGACATATTGAAGGATTTTCAGAAGGTGCGTCCATTTATGATGGTACACATAAAATAAGTGGAAAAGAGTATATATTTGATAAACAAGGTATTTGTCTAAATCCTTAATGCTTTATAATGTTGAAAATTAAAAGAATACACAGAAATAAACACATAGAAAAATCGGTCCTTTTTGGGAAAATGATAGTTGCCTAAACTATGCCCAAAAAGGACCGATTTACTAATTTTAAAACAGTTTAACAATCAACAAACTCTTGATACTCACCGGAGTTTGCACTATTAAATAGCCATTCTTTTATCCATATCTAAACAAAATTCATCATATAGGTTATTATGAGAGTAAATCACAGATGTGAGTGTCCGATAATCTTCTTCCAACCGATTTTTCCATTCTTTTTCGCTGAATAGTTGTTGGATAATTAAATTATTAATGTAAATAATACTAGTGTATAAATAATTGTGATGCATAATCTATGTTATAAATTGTATGAATAAAAAAAACAAAAGCAGCTGTTACCATTACTTTTGTAATATCTGTTTTATTGTGATATATAAATTTTAAATAAATAAAATCTAACTAATTGAGCTGAAAATCCGATTTAAAAAGGCGGTTTCGTTGCAAAGTTAGAAAAAATCTAAAGAGGGCTATAAATTTGGGATAGGATTTAAGCAATCGCTACTGATTTTTGTAATTCTTTGTACGCAGAAAAGACGGAGTCTGATTCAAGACTTCGTTTCTGTTTATATAGGGCTTGAATCGTTTCAATCCCTTTTATGGTACGAGAAGCGTTTCGGATACTTTGAAATCCAGACGATTTCGATGTTTGATGGTACATTGTTTTGTATGTATATAAAAATTGCCTTTCTATAACTTTTTGAACGCACAAAGCAAGGCGGGTTCTTTATCTGTTGTGAGAACCGATGGTTCTGATCAATCTTTTCATAAAAGCATACGCAGCCTGATAATCACGAGTTTTTCGAAGTTGAAAATCCAGTGTATTCCCATCACAATCAATGGTACGATATAAATAACAGCATTCCCCATTGACTTTGATATACGTCTCATCTAAATGCCAAGCATGGTGTGCAATTTTGTTTTTCTTCTTCCAAATTTGATAGATCAAATTTCCATATTCATGAACCCAGCGCATAATGGTTGTAGGGTGAAGAGAAACTCCTCGCTCTTTTAGGATCTCAGATACATCGCGATAACTTAAAGAAAAGCGGCAATAGTAGCCCACGGCTACCAAAATAATATCTTTCTTGAATTGTTTTCCTTTAAAATATCCCATGTATCATTCTCCACACCTCATTTTCTCCCCAGTTTAGCTCAGCTCAAAAAACTTTGCAACAGAATCACCACCACTTAAAATATAATATCAAAATTAATTCATGAAATAATAAAAAATGATTTTAACATATGGAATTTTTGTAGGTCTCTTTTTTGCAACAGAAGAGAGGAAATACAAAATTAAGAATTTAAAGTTCAGTATAGTCACCTAAACACAGAAATTGTGGTTCTTTGATGTAGTTTTTTCTGTTACCAAGGAAATGTTGAAAAATAGAGAATATAGCATTTGTCTAATTTAAATTTTGGAATCTCAAATGTGAATTTAATAGTATAGTAAGATTGTAACACAATGAACCTTCATCCTTTAAAGTATTTACTCATTAGCTTTAAGATTACAATTTATTGAAAGTAAAAAGAACTTGTAATATTGCATACAAGTTCTTTTTACTGCTTTTTTGTATTTGTGAATCTTCGAAATACCTAATCATTCGAAATAAGGAAATTTACTCCATAACCTAATAAAACTAATCATAAATATGAAAGCCTCCATTAAAAACGCTACTATTCCTTTAAAATAATGTTCATAAATTAAATGATGATACGTAAAAAATGATATTAGTTCCCCTGAAATTTTATTTTGATTTATATAAATACTACGTATAATTGTCAAATTTGTCTAATTTTTAGACAGATTTGACGGTGAAAAGTCTCTCCAAATATAAGAAGATTAGGATGGATTAAATAACATATCTGTATATTTGATAATTATTCGAATTATAATTTATAAGGTTTATTAATTGATAATTTATTAAGTAGTATCAGATGTTATTGTGAGTTATCCGATTTTTAGTTTGTATTAAAAAAATCGTGTTTGAAAGAAGTGAGGAAGAATGTTTATCAAAAAGAACAAAAAGTTAGTGATAGTAATCAGTTTAATGTTCGTTTTAGGGACTACTGGATTATGGTGGGCGAAGGAAAATAAGAACTGGATATTTGCTGATGGTATACCAATTCTTATGTATCATGCTATAGGAGATCCACCAAATGGAACTGATAAAAAAATGACAGGATGGTATGTATCAAAAGAAAAATTTAAAGAGCAAATGGAATACTTAAAAAAAAATGATTATGATTTTATTTCATTTGATGAATTAAAAAATGCGAAAAGGTATAAAAAGCCTGTAATTGTAACCTTTGATGATGGGTATGAGAATAACATGATTGCCTATAAAATATTGAACGAATTAAAAGATAGTAAGTTTAAACCAAAAGTTACTCTTTTTATGATATCTAGTCTTATTGATCAACCAAACTATTTAAATCAGAATCAATTAAAACAACTTTCACAATCAGAAATTTTTTCAATTCAATCACATACAGGAAGCCATATAAATTTAACGGATTCCACAGTGGATTTTCAACTAGAATATGAAGAAACGAATAAAAAGATTTCTAAAATCACTGAAAAAAATGTTTATATATTATCATATCCTTTCGGAGCCTTTAATGATGAATCGTTAAATCAAGCAAAAAAATATTATAAATATGCTGTTGCAATGGGGCATGACAGATTTAAATTACAGGATGAAAAAGATGAATTATATAAAATTAAACGATTGACTATTTCGGGTCATGATAGTATATGGAAATTCATTCTTATGGTTCGATAATTTCAATAATTATTATTTTAAGGAATAGAATTTTCAAGTGCTAATCTAGTATTGGTGAAATATTTACATAGAATAAGGAGTTATAATTATGATTACCCTAAAACAAACTAAATATATAGCAGGACTTGTATTAACAACATTTTCGCTGTCGCTTTGCATACATCCAATATCTATTTATGCTAATAGCCATGCACCTCAGCACTTTTTAACCTTACCAAATAAAAACGAGCCGAATTTAGTACCAAAACCAGTGGAAGATGAGAATTGGTTTTTGGGAGAAATGCCTGAAAGTATTGATCATAATAAATTTCCTATTGTCTTTGTACATGGTCTTCATGGGTATGCAAACGAATGGTGGGGAGGAAATGAAATGTATGCGCGTGCATTTAAAGAAGGCTTTCGTACAGCATTTGTATCACTAAATGGTGAGAAAAATAACTGGGATAATGGTAAACAATTGGCCGATATCCTAGAAAGAATTTCCGAATACTTTGGCAGTAAAGTTAATATTGTTGCACATAGCAAGGGAGGAATAGATACACAAACAGCATTAGTTCATTTTGGTGCTCATTCATATGCCAATAATGTAATAACACTGGCTACCCCATTTCATGGAACTGCTTTAGCTGATTTAGCGTATAGCGCCCCAGCAAAATGGCTTATGAAGCTATTAGGAAATTTAGATGATGGAACAGAATCACTTCAAACAAGTAACATGAAACATTTTCGTGAAATAACTGATTCTAATCAAAATATATTAAAAAACACATATTATACAGCTGCAGGAACTGATTGGGGCTCAGTATTTAGTGCGTCATGGTTAGGAGGTGTTTATCTTTCTGGAGTAGGGGGATCAAACGACGGTCAAGTAAATGTATTAAGTACACAATTCCCTTATGGGAAACAGCTTTTTGTAGCTCCTCTCACTCATGAAAATATGCATCAAGGTTCTGCAATATTCGAAAAGATTAATCCTATACTACAAAAAAATAATAATAGTTTACAACCATTTTTTATGGTGAATTCTAAAGTGAAAGAGATTAAACAAAATTCTAAAAACACTGAACAATTTATAAGTGGCGGGATTCTACCGGCACTTAAGACAATAGAAGAAAAAATCTCTATAGATTCTGCTATTCAGGGAATCGAATTGTATATTTTAACCAAAAATGAAGACACTCATATAGAGGTTATATCCCCTTCTGAAAAAAAATATAAAACAAAAGATGTACAAACAGTGCCTATGTCAGAGAATGGGGTGTTTGATGGAAGTTACTTACATCGCATTGCTATTAATCAACCTGAAAAAGGAGACTGGAAATTGTACATGAATAGTACAAAGGAGGATGCCTATTTTATGATGGCCCAATTTAATAGTAATCCGATCATCTCAATAAATATGGCTTCAGTGGTTAAAGCAAATACTTCTATTCCATTACGAATCAAAATAGAAAATTCCGAAATTTTAAGCAGGGCTTCCATGAGAATAAATATTAAAAAAGGAGAAAGTGAAACTTCGCAAAAAATAGATATTAAGGTGATGGAGCAAATAAAAGACAATACTTTTGTTAAAATGATTCCACCTTCCAATAACACAGGGAATTTAAACGTCACGATAGAAATTGAAGGAAAAACAACACAAAATACAAATTTTAGACGTACAGAAGTTCGATCCATTCATGTTTCAGAATGAAGACATGAATACATTTTTAGTATAGTAACCGAGAGTTTTTAAGATATATATATTTTTAATAATCAACTTTAGGAGAAAAATGTAAAGAATCTATATATAAATATTTGTTTCTTTCTTGCATATTCAATTTAGCATATAACCAACTATAAAAGAAATATTTGAAACACTAGAAAGAAGGGATTTTTTATAGCTACTATTATGATTATAACTAATAGGGTTAGCTCACAAGAGTTACTTATAGCACATCTGAAAAAATATAATTATAAGCCCCTTGTTGTAAACGAGTTTGATAATGTTTTAGATCGATTTTGTGAAATATCTCCTGAATTAGTTATTATTGATGTTCCACCACCGAAATTCGACGCATTTTCTTGGTGTCGTCAAATTCGTAACATCTCTATTTGTCCAATCATTTTTTTTTCAAAATTAAATGAAAAAATGGAGCAAATTATGGCATTAGAAAATGGAGCGGATGATTACATAGCTGCGCCATTTCATTATGGAGTTATATTAGCAAGAATACGTAGTCATCTGAGAAGAGTTTACGGTGAATATGCTTCTAAATCAAACGAGAGAATCATTAACCGTTCTGGATTGATTCTATATACAGATAGGATGGAACTGAAATATGATGGAAAATTGATATCATTAACTAAAAAAGAAGGACAACTAGTAGAGCTTTTATTGAAGAACTATCCGAGTTTGGTACATCGAGAAGAAATATTCAATAAACTTTGGGATGGTATGAAATATATTGACGAAAATACATTGTCAGTATATATAACGCGGATTCGCTATAAATTAAAAGAGTTGGGGATTAGAAATGCTCTTGAAACAATACGCGGTTCTGGATATCGCTTACATAATACATGGGAAAAATCAATTCATTCATTAAATTAGAAATAATAAATATTAACGTATTTTATTTCATAATACTTGCAATGCTCTAAGAAAATTATACGAAGTTAATAATTGGTCTTTATTTAATAATTTGTTGATATGAGGCAGTTAGTAGATGATGAGTTTGAAAATAAATAACAAGAAGTGTTTGTGGCGATGAAAATTCGGAGGAAAATATGTTCAAATCAAAAACGCATCCTTTCCTATAACTCTACAGACAGGATAACATCTTTTTCGCTTTATAGGTATTACAAAATCTTAGCTTGATAGCAATGTGATTCTCTCCCAAATTTATCTGGTTTAGAAAAGATAACGTTTTTTGGTATTTGAGAAGTTTATGGACATGTATGGAGGAGGGTTATAGGGGTCACCATATATCGCCATTAAGTTAAGATAAATTTGTATCCATATAGCGAAAAAATCGCTATTCTTTTTGTAGAAATATACAGAAAGGACGGTGTCTTTTATGAATCTTACGATTCAAGGGGTTCTGTTGCAAAGTTTTTTAAGCTGAGCTAAACTGGGGAGAAAAATGGGATATTTTAAAGGAAAACAATTCAAGAAAGATATTATTTTGGTAGCCGTGGGCTACTATTGCCGTTTTTCTTTAAGTTATCGCGATGTATCTGAGATCCTGAAAGAGCGAGAAGTTTCTATTCACCCTACAACCATTATGCGCTGGGTTCATGAATATGGAAATTTGATCTATCAAATTTGGAAGAAGAAAAACAAAATTGCACACCAAGCTTGGCATTTAGATGAGACGTATATCAAAGTCAAAGGAGAATGCTGTTATTTATATCGTGCTATTGATTGTGATGGGAATACACTGGATTTTCAACTTCGAAAAACTCGTGATCATCAGGCTGCGTATGCTTTTATGAAAAGATTGGTCAAGCATTTTGGAGAACCATCGGTTCTCACAACAGATAAAGCACCCGCCTTGCTTTGTGCGTTCAAAAAGTTACAGAAAGACGATTTTTATACACATACAAAACAATGTACCATCAAACATCGTTTCAAAGTATTCGACACGTTTCTCGCTCCATAAAAGGGATTGAAACGATTCAGGCCCTATATAAACAGAGACGAAGTCTTGAATCAGACTCCGTCTTTTCTGCGTATAAAGAACTACAAAAATTAGTAGCGATTGCTTAAATCCTATCCCAAATTTATAGCCCTCTTTAGATTTTTTCTAACTTTGCAACGGAACCGAAAAAAGAAATAATCTTAACTATACTTGACGTTGTATAAGATTAGCTTGATAACGAAGAGTGCTAGGGTACCTTTTTGTAATCAAATGGAACTGATAGATGCAAATATTCCCTAACAATTAGGTAGAGAATATTTGCTTAGTGATATTGTAGTTGAATTAGTTTATTTTTTCTAATCTGAATTTTTGATTATCCTGCCCATTTTTATCAAATAAATCTATTTTTGTTTCAGCAGCTGTGTTATTCCCCGTTATATCTAATACTTTACCGGGTAGTTCATAATTATGAAAGAAGTAGTAGCCGTCTTCTGCAGGTTCCAAAGTCCAATAATGCTCTGGCTTTTCAGCAGTATCGTCTGTAATAAAGACAAAACTGTGATTTTTAGAACCCCAATTACATGTTAATATCCCAGGGTGATTACCTTGTCTGTTTGTGATCATATAAGCCTTCTTACTTTTATCATAGTGAAAAGTCCAATCGTTTCCCCATATATCCTCATTAATCCCCTTCAATACTGTGCTATGTTGAGTAGTATTTAATACCATGGAAGGGGCCGATTTAGACACTATTTTGTAAGTTCCGACGATAGAACCGCTGTTAGGGTCTTCCATTTCTCCTGTTTTTGAATTGAAGTAATACCATTTACCATCAATTTCGACCCGTCCAGTCATCATTTCCCCTTTTTTAAATATTTCACCCTTATAATTTTTCGTATCGTCTGCAGGACTGAGGTAATACCAGTTAGAACCAATTTCAAGCCATCCAGTTTTCCGTTGACCATTAGAATCAATAAATGACCATTTATCATTTACTTTTTTCCAAGCTCCTACTGCTAACATTTGAAATGCAGTGTTACCCCATGTTTGATTGTAATAGTTCTTTAGTTCTATGCTTAATTTGTCACATGTCTCTATATCTTTATCAATCTGTGTAACTTTATATGAAAGTGTTCCGTTTCTATCACCTACTGATCTTATATATCCGTTTAATTCCTTTTGTTTCTTTTTTAAAACTTCTTCGTAATTAGTTGCATCAATTTCACTTAACCTGTATTTTTTTTCAATATCTTCTATTTTCTTGATGACATCTTTATGCTTCTTATTATACGTATCTTTTATATGTTTTGTATACTCTGTAGTTTTTTCTTTTAGGTTATTAAAGTTAGAATTGAAGGTACCTTTATCAATGCCTGCATCCGTTTGGACCTCGTCCAGTTGCATAGATTTTAAAAATGCTAGATGAGAGGTGGCAGTAATTGTATATATAGGAAGTTCTGCTTCTTCTAGTTTCTCATCTTTAGAAGAAGCATGTATAAGTTCTACAAATTTGTTATCAGCGTTGATCGCGTTAGTCTTACGGGTGGATTTTTTAATCCCCTTTTCAATCATTGAGTATTCGAATTTTTTTTGAAAATCTAATAGTGTTTTGTAGCTACTCTGAATAGCATCTCAAAAGGATTGAAACATTAGAATATATTTTTCTAATAGAGTTCATGGGATAGTAGAGCCGAATTGAGATGTACTGAAATTATTGAATGCATTTAAATTTTATTCTAAATCGACTTATTATGAAATATCTAGTTTCTCTGTCCTAAAGACAAACTAGATATACTCGAAGTCTTTGTATAATTCAAATATAAAACATGCTAATTTACAATAAATTTTAATAACGATTAGAAACGACAAGAGCGGCAAGTGAAGGTTCTGGCGCAAATAAAGTATATATTTCAAAGAACAATGGGGATTCCTACCAGAATCTTATTTTACGCTGTTAATCCAAATAATTGATGAATGAATTGTTTTTGATTGTGAACAGACTGATCTCGTAAATCAATCTGCTCTTTTTTAATCATATGCATGGCTTCTACGCCTGCAAGAATACATGTAGCTGTACGAAAAGATTTAAATCCTAACATAGAGCGTATACGTTTTTTAATGAAACGATGATCTTGCTCTACGATATTATTTAAATATTTTATCTGCCTGATTTGAATGCCTGACGGCATTTTTTCTTTTTCTTCAACCTGGTGATAGCAATGGGATAGGTGGGATTTTTATCAACTGTGATTGTACGAGGTTTTGAAACATGAAAAGATCGCTAAGCCTTCTTAAGGAATCGCCTTGTAGCCTGAGGGTTTCTAGATTTACTGAGATAAAAATCAATCGTGTTCCCTTCAGAATCAACAGCACAATATAAGTACACCCATTCTCCTTTTACGTACGTTTCATCTACTCTCCAAGAATTATTCGTTTATTTGAAATGACGTCGAATTCGCTTATCTAACTCCAGCCCATATTGGTGGACTTATCGCATAATCGTTGTATGAGCCAAGGATAGTCCTCTTTCTTCCATCATTTCTACCAATTCACGAAAACTAAGATTGTACCATAGGTGCCAGCTTACAGTTAATAGAATAATATTTGGCTGATAGTGCTTCCACTTAAACATATTTTTTGTCCTCATACTAATCACACACCTTTTTTTAATATTAAAATAGGTCAGTTAAAGAAAAGAGTTTCAAACAGTTTTTATGTTTTGACAAGAACACAATTTTAAATCTGTGTAATTTTAGTTTTTTTAGATTTGCAAAAAGAACGCAGTATTTTTTCAGAAAAATTATGTTAGCCAAAATCATTTTTTGTTATGTAACATACTTTATTGAGCCTATACTATATCATGTCACTCCTTTTTTTATTAAAATCTTCTACTTTACTAATTATTAATTCTTGATAACCTATATTCTAATTCTATATTTACGTGCGCCCATACGGGCATTT